>NZ_JAKSYK010000174.1:0-194169 GCF_022829425.1 Methylobacterium sp. J-072
CCCTCCCCCGCAGAGGGGAGGGGGATGCGCACAGACCGGTTCGACCAATGATCGGGGCGCACTCCGCCACGCCAACGCGCAATTCCACCTTCAAAACTCGCGCCGGCTCAAAGAGCTCGGCCGAAGATCCGTTGGCCCGCCGGGACAAGTCTGCTTAGGTGTCGAAGCAAGCGGCGCGACCAGCCGACATTCGGGCGGGAACCACGAAGGGCGATGGACGAGCTTTTCGAGACGGACGACGATCCCGAGGTGCCGGAGGGTGGCTTCCTGCGGATGCTGCCGATCATCAACCGGCGCGGTCTCCACGCCCGCGCCTCCGCGAAGTTCGTGCAGACCGTGGAACGCTACGACGCCGTGGTGACCGTCACCCGGGCCGGGGAGACCGTGGGCGGGCGCTCGATCATGGGCCTGCTGACCCTGGGCGCCGCGATGGGCACCCGCATCGCCGTCACGGCGGTCGGCCCGGATGCGCAGACCTGCCTCGACGGCATCGAGGCCCTGCTGGCGAACCGCTTCGGCGAGGACGAGTAGGCCGGATCAGATTTCCTTGCCGGGCCACGTGCACAGGTCCGAGACCGGGCAGCGTGTGCAGGCGGGCTTGCGGGCCGTGCAGATGTCGCGCCCGTGCCGGAACAGCCAGATATGGGCGCCGTCCTTGAAGCGCTCGGGCACGGCCTCGGCGAGCCCATCGGCCACCGCGTCCACCGTGGCGCCGGAAGCCAGCGGGATCCGGTTCGAGACCCGGAACACATGGGTGTCCACCGCGATCACCGGCTCGTGGAATGCAAAATTCGCCGTCACCTCGGCGCTCTTGCGGCCGATGCCGGGCAGCCGGCGCATCTCGACCGAGCTGCGCGGCACGACTCCGCCGTGGGTCTCGATCAGGACCGCCGACAGCTTGACGATGTTGCGCGCCTTCGACGGCCCGAGCCCCACCGGGCGGATGATCTCGGTGATCTCGGCCTCGCCCAGGTCCAGCATCCCGGCCGGATCTTTGACCCGGGCGAACAGCGCGTCGGCAATGCGCGCCACGGTCGGGCCGGTGGATTGGGCCGAGAGCAGCACGGTGACCAGCAGCCGGAACGGATCGGTGTCGTCGAACCCCGCCTTCGGGTCCGGATCGGCCTCGGCGAGGCGCGCCATCACGGCCTCGACCCGGCCGGAGTCACCGCTTTGCGGCGCTGGGCGGGATTTCGCCCGGCGTGGAGCGGGCTTGATGCCGTGGAGTGTGTCGCGAGCCATGGAGCGCAGCTAGGGCCGGGACGGCCGGCTCGACACGCGGCGGATTGACGGCCCGGCTCAGCCCCGCGCCCGGCGCCAAGCCACTGAGCCGCCGCCCAGGTTGAGCAGGCCGACCGCGATCGCATCGACCCGGCTCAGGAATGCCAGACGCAGTGCGCCGGTCCAGGCGGACAGGCGGCCTGTGTTCCGGGTTCGGGGAGGTTCGGACGGCGCGACGGTGACGGGCGCGCGGTCCTCGAAGACCGGCACGACCGCGGAGGGGAGCGCCCAGCCCTCGGGCCGCACGCCGAGACGATTCTCCGTCGGGATCGCGCGCGGTGCCGCCGGCTGCCGCGCCGCGCGGACCGGTATCCGCACCGGCCCAACCGGGCGGTTCAGGGTGGCGAGGCGCAGGCGGATCGCCCGGTCGATCGCCTCCAGGGCGGCGCTGTCGGTCAGGCCGGGCGCCTCGGCCGAGGGCCGGATCCTGGGGATCTCGGCGCCTGCATCCCGGCTCCAGGCCAGTGTGGGCCGGGGCCGATCCGGCGCCTCGATCCCGGACGCCTGCGCCTCGGAACGGCCGCCCTGTATCACGGTGAAGCGTCGCGCCATCGCCTGTCCCGATCCCTCGACTAACCGTCCCAATCCGGGACGCGGGGGGCGCCCGGAGGCGCCGTTCGGGTCGATGGCTTCAAGGACGGTGCCGCCCGGCGGATCAGCCCCCGGGAATCGCGAGCGGGTTGTCGGTGAGCGCCGCGGCGTCGGGCGCGTCCACCCGCGGGCGGCCCAGAAAGGCGTCCCACAGGCGCTGGACGAAGGCCGGGTCGAGGTCGCGCAGGATCAGCACGAGCCGTGAGGTGTGGTCGGGGTCGGGCCAGGCCGGCAGGGTGAGGGGGGCGTGGAACACGTGCTGGACCCCGTGCACCACGATCGGGTGCTCCGGGTCGTCGGCGAGCGCCACGAGGCCCTTGAGCCGCAAGAGCTTCGGGCCGTGGCCGGAGCGCAGCAGATCCATGAACATCTCGAAGGCCGGGCGCGGCACCGGCGCGGCGCTGGTCAGGCACACGGCCTGGATCGCCGCGTCGTGGCGGTTCACGTCGTTGTGGTGGTGGTGGTGCTCCTGCGCCAAGGCCTCGTCGCCGAGCCAGGCGCGCACGTCGGCGCCCTTGCCGTCGAGGCCGAACAGGCCGCCGAGCAGATCCTCCGCAGGGGCATCCGGAGGCAGGATCGGCGCCGCCGGGTTGAGGGTGGCGAGGCGCGCCCGGATCCCGGCGGTGTCGTCGGCGAGGTCGGCCTTGGTCAGGACGATCCGGTCGGCCACCGCGGCCTGCCGGACGGCCTCAGGATGGGCGTCGAGGGAGGCGGCGCCTGTCACCGCATCCACCACCGTCACCACCGCCTGCAGGCGGTACCGGAGGACGAGGTAGGGGTGGTAGATCAGCGCGTGCAGGATCGGCGCCGGGTCGGCCAGCCCGGTGGTCTCGATCACCACCCGGCGGAACGGCTTGATCCGGCCGTTGTCGCGCTTGCGCAGCAGGTCTTCGAGGGTGGCGATCAGGTCGCCGCGCACGGTGCAGCACAGGCAGCCGGCGCCGAGCAGGACCATGTCCTCGTCGATGGTCTCGATCAGCAGGTGGTCGAGGCCGATCTCGCCGAACTCGTTGACGATCACCACCGTGTCGGCGAGCGCGGGATCGCGCAGCAGCCGGTTCAGCAGCGTGGTCTTGCCGGCGCCGAGGAAGCCGGTGAGCACGGTGAGCGGGATCGGCTCCGGGCGGCGCGGATCCGGAGCGGGCGAGGCGGTCAGGGACATGACCGTCGAGATGGGGTTTTTCGGGGTCGGAGGCAACGCGCTCCTGCGCAGGCCGCACGCGCGCGGAACTCCTAAACGCTCAAGCATTCCCCCGTCGTTCCGGGGCCGCGAAGCGGAGCCCGGAATCCAGAAACACAGGTCGAGCAAAGTCTTGCATTGTCGGCGGCTCTGGATTCCGGGCTCGCCTGCGGCGCCCCGGAATGACAGGGTGATCCATTCGGCCGCTGTCTCGATGCCGACTTAAACCGCCTGCCGCTACTCCTCGGCAGCCGCCTTCTTGCCCTGCGGCTTCTTCACCTCGGCCTTCCTGGCCTCGGGCTTGGCCGGCGCCTTGTGGGCGGCGGGCTTCGAGAGACCCTTGCCGGGCTTGGCTTCCGGCATGCCGGGCGTCTCCACCGACGTGTAGGCGCTGGCGTTCCGGGGCAGGCCGTGGGCCGGCTTCGCTGCGAGCTTGGAGGCCGGCTTGGCCGCAGCCTTCGCGGCGTTGGCCGTCTTGGCCTGTTCCAGCTGGGCCTCGCGGGCCTGCTTGGCTGCTTGCAGCGCGGCCTCGCGCTTGGCCTTGGCGGCTTCGAGCTTGGCGGCCCGGGTGTTGGCGGCGGCCGTCTTCTGGGCGTTCTCCTGGGCCTCCAGGATCTGCTGGCCCTCGGCCGGGTTGCGGCCGATCCAGACCGCGATCGGCTGGAGCGGCGCCCGCGGCGGCAGCGTCCGGGCGCGCAAGGCCGGGCTGGAGAAGGCGGCCATCGCGAGCGCCGGGGAATTCGCCACCGAGCCGCCGATCAGCTGAGCCGCCGAGCCGGGGGCGCTGACCGCGCCGGCGCCGTCGTCGATCGCCGGGGGCTTCTTGCCGCCGCAGACGTAGGGCCGGATGTCCGGCGGCCCACCGAGGGACGAGGCCGGCAGCGCGTCGAGGGTCGGGCTGGTCCAGCCGGCGCTCTGGGTGAAGGCGTAGTCGAACAGGTCGGCCGCCTTCACGTCGCGCTCGCGCGGGCTCGGCTGGCCCATCACGATGGTGATGACCCGGCGGCCGTTGCGCGAGGCGGTCGCCACCACGTTGAAGCCGCCCGAGCAGATGAACCCGGTCTTCATCCCGTCGGCGCCGGGATAGCGGCCGAGCAGGCCGTTGTGGTTGGCCATGACGGCGCGGCCGAACTGGATCGCCGAGATCGAGAACAGGTCGTGGGAATCCGGGAAGTCGCGGATCAGCGCACGGGCCAGCACCGCCATGTCGCGGGCCGAGGTCCACTGGCGCGGGTCGGGCAGGCCGTTGGGGTTGGTCCAGCGGCTGTCGCGCATGCCGATCCGCTGCGCGGTCTCGTTCATCAAGTCGGCGAAGCCCTCGATCGAGCCGCCGAGATTCTCGCCGATCGCGTAGGCGATGTCGTTGGCCGACTTGACCATGATGATCTTGAGGGCGTTGTCGAGGGTCAGCTGCGTGCCCGGCTTGAAGCCCATCTTGGAGGGCGGCTCGGACGCCGCCGCCGCCGAGATCGTGATCATCGAATCGAGCGAGACCTTGCCCTGCCGCACCATGTCCAGGGCGACGTAGGTGGTCATCAGCTTGGTGATCGAGGCCGGATACCAGGGGTCGGTCGGGGCCTGGGCGTAGATCACCTTGCCGGAATCGACATCGACCACGAGGATCGGCGAGGTCACCGCGCTGGCGGCCTGGATCCCGATGAGGCTCGTGCCGAGAAGCCCCGTCAACGCCGCGAATCCGACGGTCACGCGCCGGAGGAGAGAAGAGGACATTCGAGCCCGACTCGTCAGTGGATCGCCAGGGCGGCGCCGCGAGGCACCGGTCTTCCGGCCGGCCGGCCGGGATTCGCGCAGCCCGGACCGCCGGGGGCGGTCGTCGTGCTGCATCACGGCATCAACGTCGCTACCGTGGCAAGAGCAAGGCGGGACACAACCGCGGGTCTGCGCAGCTCTCCTGTCGGTAGTCCACAGGCCGCACGACGCTTATGTGCGGGGGGGCAATCAGGCGAAGAGGTTTCGGGAACAGCGGTGGCTTACGCGGTCAAGGAGATCTTCCACACCCTTCAGGGGGAGGGCGCCCAGGCGGGACGCGCCGCGGTGTTCTGCCGATTCGCCGGCTGCAACCTCTGGTCCGGCCGCGAGGCGGATCGCGCTGCCGCCGCCTGCCGGTTCTGCGACACTGATTTCGTCGGCCTGGACGGGGAGGGCGGCGGACGCTTCGCGGATGCCGCTGCTCTGGCGGAGGCCATTGCCCGGACCTGGGCCGGCGGGCCGGAGGGCCGCTACGTGGTGTTCACCGGCGGCGAGCCGCTGCTCCAGCTCGACACGCCCCTGATCGAGGCCGTGCACGGGCACGGCTTCGAGATCGCCATCGAGACCAACGGCACCCTGCCGGCGCCCCCGGGCATCGACTGGATCTGCGTCAGCCCCAAGGGGGCCAATCCCCTGGCGCAGACGAGCGGCCACGAATTGAAGCTGGTCTATCCCCAAACTGACGCCGACCCGGCGGATTTCGTCGGCCTCGCCTTCCGGCACCGCTTCCTCCAGCCGATGGACGGCCCGGAGCAGGGCGCCAGCACCCAGGCCGCCATCGCCTATTGCCGCCAGGACGCCCGCTGGCGCCTGTCGCTACAGACGCACAAGATGATCGGGATTCCGTGAGGGGTGACAGGCCGGCGTAGCTCCGGCGTAGCGGCGCATCTCCCCTCGCCCCGCTTGCGGGGAGAGGGCTCCGGCAACCTTGTCGTCGCCGGAGCAAGGCGGCAGCCGAGGGTGAGGGGGTGGTTCCGGATGAGCCACTTCCTGAGCCGCCCCCTCACCGCCGCTCCGGCTGCGCCTGCGCTTCCCGCACGGACGACGAGGTCCGTGCGGGCCTCTCCCCGCACGCGGGGAGAGGGGACCCGCGCTTCGTTCTGGTCTGAACGGGCCATACCGTCGCCCACACCCTTCCCATCCCGCCAAAAATCGGGAACGATCCCCGCCGCCTTCCCGCCCCTGGACCGGTGCCCTTGAGTCTGGACGATCCATCGCCGCTCGCCCGCGCCGCCCCGGAGGGTTTTTGGCCGATCGATCCGGACTTGCGCGTCACGAGCCTGCCCGGGCGCCAGCACTGGCGGTTCGCAGGGGGGAGACCCATCGCGGCCGAGGTTGGGGGAATCGTAGTCCCCGCTGACGATGCCCGGATCGCCCATCTGGGCATCCGGCGAGACCAGCACGGCCGGGCGTTCCCGGCTGCCTTCGCCCGCTCGCCCGAGACTGGCGCCGCCCTGGGCCCGCCGGTCCCGGCATCGGCCCCGGACATCCTCGATATCGACCCCACACACATCGCCGCGGTGCCGCTGCCGAGCGGCGTGCCTGCGCTGGTCCGGGCCGGACATCCGGCGGCGCTCTACCTGTTCCAGGAGAATCTGGGCGCGTTCGAGGAATGGGATGGCCGAAGATTTGTCGGCCTCGGGCGGCTGCCGCCCGATCCGGTGGGCTCCGGCCTGACGGCCGGCCGCCGGGGCATCGCCTACGCCACCGCCGAGGCGCTGGTCAGCGTGATCCTGCCCCAACTCGGGAGCCGCCTCGTCCATGCCGAGGCCCGGGCGCCAGGTCTGCGTTTCCTGTCGGCCCCATGCTGGCGCCGCGGCGACCTCCTCGTCCTCGGCGAGCGGGACGGGCGCCTCGTCCTCTGCCGGACAGACGATGAGTCGAACGCCCTCGACATGCGCGATCTCGGCCACCCCGCCCCGGAGGCGGATTTTGCCGGCCCCTGGACCAACCGCCTCGGTGATTGTTTCTGGACCGGCCCGGACGGGTTCGTCGCCTGCCGGACCCTCGGCGACGAGACCAGAATCACCCCCTGGCCCGCGGGCTTCGCGCCGATCATCGCCCAGGCGCCGTGGCGCGACCGCGCCGACCTGCACCACCAGCTCGGCATGATGGAGGGCCGCTATCACCTCGCCGCGCTGGCTGCGGATCCGGCCCTGAACCGCCTCGACGGTCCGCATCTCGCGGCCGGGCCCGGCACCTATTCCGGCGCGGAGCGGTTCGACGTGCCGTGGCAGGCCGCCGAGGAGGTGCTCAACCTCGGCGCCCATGCCGGCAGCCTGCTGGTGCCCCGGCTGGCGCTGGCCCGCGACACGATCCTGCTCGCCCTCGACATCCCCGGCCCCCGCGGCGGTTTTTTGCGCGGCGAGAGCCTGCCGGCACCGGTGACCGGCCACGTCCTCCACCACGCCCACGGGGCCGGCCTGCGTCGGCTGCCGGTGGGTCTCGCGGTGTCGCGGATCGGCGACGCCCGGGCGCTGCTGCACGACGGCGTGCTCTACCTGTGGAGCCGATCGGAATGCCGCTGCCACGCCCTGCGGCTGCGCGCGGCATGAACGTGCTCCTGCGGGCCGTGCTGGCCCTCTTTCTCCTGCTCGGCGGCCGCGCCTGGGCCGAGGCGCCGGTGCGACAGGTGTTTCTGGTGCAGGATTCCGGCTGGATGGAGCCGTTCCTCACCGCCGAGGGCTCGCAGTTCCGGCCGCTGGTGGAGGCCCTGGTGGCGGCGGCCCGGGTCCCAGGAGCCGACATCGCCGTGGCGACCTTCGACCAGGACGGGCAGGTCCCGGGCCGGCCCTCGCCGCGCATCCTGTATGACGGCGCCTACGACGCCGCGCGGATCCGGGCGGCGATCGCGGCGATCGACCTGCCGCGCAAGGCCGGCAGCGCCGCCTATGCGGATGCCGATTTCAACGGCGCGCTGCTCGGCGCGATCCGCACCGGCCTGCGCGGCCGGGACGGGGTGATCTGGATGGTCACCAACAACAAGAACAGCCCGGGCAACAGCGCCGAGGTGGAGCGCAACACCGCCGCCTTCTACGCGGCCCTGCGGGAGTCCGACGCGATCAGCCGGATCGTCGCCTACCCGGTGCGGATGCCCTTGAAGGGTCGCAACTTTTCCGAGGGCGGCTTCGTCATCTACGGCATCGGCTACGGCGCGGCCGGCGGCCGGGCCCTCGAAGCCGCCGTGATGGCGCCGGGCCTGAAGGCTCTGTTCAGCCATCCGCCCGTGAGCCTGAAGCCGGTTCTGGCCGGCGGCCTGACCCTGCGGTTCGACCGGCTCGACACCGGCGGGTTGCAGGCCGGCCTGGAGAACGGCGTTCTGGTGGTGAGCGGGGCGGACGCCACCGCCGGCACCGCCCTGCGGCTCACCGCGCATCTGCGCAACGGCCTCTACCCGCAGCGGGTCGCCGCCGCGCGGCTGGCCCTGAGCTGGAGCGAAGTCGGCACCGAGGCCGGGCTGGCGCAGGCCGCGGTCTCACCCGCGGAGATCGCCGACCTGGCGCCCCAGGCCGAGAGCGGCCCGCTCGCCGTGGTGCTGACCCTGCCGCCGATCCCGCGGCCCTCCGGCCTCGCCGGCCTGTTCTCCGATGGGCGCACCGTGGATGGAACGCTCACCCTGCGGCTGGCGGACTTGCGCCTGGCGCTGGATCCGGCCTTCCTGGAACGGGTGCGGCCGATCTTCGGCAGCGGATTGTTGTCCGGGGACCAGATGGGCGGGCCGGTTGGGGATGCGCGTGCGGTGGAGGGCCGGTTGCCCGGCCTGTTTCGCGACTATCGCGGCATCTCGGAAGCCGCGGTGAGCCTGCCGGTGCGGATCGAGGCGGCGTTCTCGCCCTGGCCGCTGATCGCCGCCGCCTCCGGCGCCCTGGCGCTGGCCGCCGCCGCCGGATTCGGGGCTCTCGCGCTCGCCCGGGCGCGGGTCCAGACCGTGATGCTCGGCACCGTCCCGAAGCGGGTCAGCCTGCGGCCCTACCGCACCCAGACCCTGCGCGCCCCCGACGGCAGCCGCTGGCAGGTGCGGGCGGGGCTTTGGGGGCCGGCCCGCGCCACACGCCTGCAGGAGCCCGGACCCGGCGCATGATTGTTTTGTACATTGACCGCGTGGGGACTGCCGGACTCGTGCGCGCCCAGGCCCGAACGGGGCAGGATTTCACCATCCCCGCCCCGCAGAACCCGAGCCCGCAGGCCGATCCGCTCCAGGCCGCGCCGCCATCCTCCGGGACGAGCACCGGGGCGAACCCGTTCAGCACCCTCGAACGGGGGCCGACCACCACGGAATTCGCGCTCGGCGCCGCGGCCCTGGTGGTGCTGGCGGTGCTGTTCCTGTTCGTCCGCCAGGGGGTGCGCGCCCACCTGATCAACCGCCGCGCTACGCTCGACGCCGCCGACGGCGCCAGCTGGATGCTGTTCTCGGCGCTGATGCTCACCGCCGCGATCCTGGTGAGCGCCACGGTCGGCCGGCTGTGGCAGGCCTGGGCCGGGCTGGCGGCCGGCTTCGCCCTCTGCCTCGTGCTGTTCGGCGCAGCCCTGGTGCTGTTCCTGCGCGCACCCGACCGGAGGCGCTGAGACCATGGCTGATGCCCGGCCCGCCGAGACCGAGACGCTCCTGAAGGTGCGTCCGACCGTGTTCGTGGCGCTCGGCGGCACCGGCATGGAGGTGCTGCTGCGCCTGCGCCGCCGGATCCTCCAGGCCGACTGGAACGGGACGCGGATCAGCGCCCTGGACCAGTTCCCGGCCGCGTCCTTCCTGTATTTCGACACCGACACCCTGGAGGCCCGCGAGGCCGGCCGGGCGGCGGCCACCGACGCGCTCTCGGCCAAGGTCGCGTTCCGCGAGGGCGAGACCCTGCAGAAGGCGGTCAACCTCGCCCGCTACCAGGCCGAGCGGCGCAGCTACCCGCATATCGATTCCTGGCTTCCCGCCCGGGACCTGTCCCGCATCGACGCCTCGAAGGGCGCCGGGCAGATCCGGGCCATCGCGCGGCTGCTGTTCTTCGATGAGGTGCGCAATTTCCAGGACCGGCTGACCGCCAAGGCCGGCGCGGTGCTGGCCAACGTCTCGAACGAGGCGCAGCTGCGCGCGCTCGGCCTCGACACCTCCACGGACCTGCGCGTCGTCGTGGTGGCGTCGGTGGCCGGCGGCACCGGCTCGGGGGCGGTGATCGATGCCGGCTACGCGATCTCCTCGCTGGAGACGCCCAAGCGCCCGGACGCGGTCGACCTCTTCCTGGTCCTGCCCTCGGGCTATGTCGGCGCCAACAAGGACAGGGTCTTCGCCAACGGCGTCGCGACCCTGTCCGAGCTCGAATACGCCATGCGCGGCAATCCCGAGCCGCCCTATGTCGAGAGCTGGGGCGACCACGCCCGGGTCGCCCGCGGGGTCGAGCGACCGTTCAGCGACGTCTACCTGTTCGACACCCAGAACCTCGCCGACCAGCGCACCGGCGCGATCGGCGACCTCTACGACATGATGGCCGACGTGCTGTTCGAGGATTTCGGCAATTCCGAATTCTCCGGCCGCAAACGTTCGACGGGGGTCAACCAGACCCAGCACAAGATGCGCAAATGGGCGCCGCCGAGCCCGGACCGCGCCGGCCGCGCCGCCCTGTTCTCGCTGAACTACTCGGCGCTCGGCCAAGCGGTGCTCGCCACCCGCGGCAGCCTCGAATTCGAGGAGCACGCCGCCCGGGCCGGTCTCGGCATGGTCGAGGCGTTCTTCGGCGTCGCCCGGGGCCAGGGCGAGCGCCACATCCCCACGGTCGAGGAGCGCGACCGCTTCGCCGCCGACCGCCTCGCCCTGCGCTTCTCCGCCTTCGAGGCCTTCCCGAAGGTGCTGCGGCCGGCCCCGCCCGGGATTTCCGAATACGACCTCGTCGGCACGCTGCTGCAGCGGGCGGACGGCTCGTCGATCCAGGAATCGGTGGCGCTCGGCGTCGAGGAGGCGGTGGACGCGATCAAGGCCGAGATCGCCAGCCCGCGGGATTGGGCGCCGAACCTGCGCAAGGAGGCGGAGCGCCTGCGCGACGACATCCTGGGCCGCACCGGCTCGGGCGCCGCCTACGGCCCCCGCGGCGCCGAGGTGCTGGACGTGCGCGCCAAGCTCGAGGCGGCCTGGCTGTCCGACCGGGACGGCGCGCTGCCCGCCGCGCTCTACCGCCTGCTCGACGATCAGGAGCGCGGCGGCCTCGACTACGCCCGGGCGCTGATCGAGGGCGTGAAGGACCTGATCGAGGCCGATGGCGGCGCGCTGGCCCGCCTCACCGCCGCCGCCGACACCTACGCGAGGCTCGCCGACGAGATGCTGGCCGAGCATTTTTCCGCGTCGCTCAGCCGGCTCGATCAGGTCCGCCCTGGGCTGATCTTCTCCCATCGCCGTGACGCCGAGCGCTATTTGGAACAAGCAAGGGAGGATCTGCGCGGCTCCTGCGTCCTGCGCATCCGCTCGGTGGCCGCCCGCGAGGCGGCCGAGCTGTTGCGCCGGGTCTCGGCCAGGCTCGGCACCCGGACCGGGCGCGACCCGGAGACCGGCGCCGCCCGCTACGACGGCCTGCTCGGCGCCCTGAACCAGGGCCACGAGGATGTCGGCCGGCTGATGCGCGAGCTGCGCCTCGACATCGCCGAGATCCGCAACGCCATCGAGCGGCCCTCGGGCGGCACCTTCCTGGTCCTGCCCTCGGGCGACCTGCCCGAAAAAATCGCCGTCGCCCCCGCCGAGCAGCTCGCCTGGGCCCGCGAGGCGTTCCGGGCCTATGGCGGGTCGCGGGCGATCTTCGCCCTGCTGCGCGAGGAGGAGACCCGGGCCGACCTGCTCAACGCCGTGCGCGACATGGCCCGGCGCCGGCTCGGGCCGCACCGCGCCCGCATCCCCTCGGCGCTCGATGCGCTCCGCGAATTGCCACCCGCCAAACAGCGCGAGACCCTGGAGCTGATGCTGCTGCGCTGCATGCCCTGGATCTACGCGCGGTTCGACGCCTTCAGCCCCGGAGGCGACCAGTTCAAGACGATCCTGGCGGTGGAGGGCTCGCGCGCCTTCCAGGCCGAGTTCGGCCCGATCCTGCGGGCGAGCCTGCCGCCGGTGCTCGGTGCCGGCGAGATCGGCTTCCTGGAATCGAGCCAGCGCGGCCGCATCGTCTGCTACTGCGAGCTGTCCGGCGTGCCGCTCGACGTGCTCGGCCCCCTGCGGCGCGACTGGCGCAATGCCTACGCGCAGGAGCTCGACCGCCTCGACGCGATCCCGCTCCACAACCACAAGGACTATCTGCGCTTCCCGGACCCGGTCGCCCCCTCGGCCGAGGAATCCGATGCTTTGCGCGAGACCCTGTCGCTGTTCCTGCGCGCGGTCTGCCTCGGTCTGCTCCAGCGCGCGCCCGAGACCGGCCTGTGGCGCTTCGCCTTCGAGCCCGGGGACTGGCGCAGCGTCGGCTCGGAGCGGACCCTGCGGCGCAAGCTGTTCGACCGGGTCCAGCGCGCGGCGATCGCGGCCCAGCTCGCCGAGGCCGAGGCGGCCCTGTCGCCGGTCCAGAACCTGGCGATGGCGGCCCTGTTCGCCTGGACCGCCAAGCGCGCCTACGCGCCCCGGCGGGAGACGGTGAATTTCGACGCCGAGGCCCGGGTCGGCGGCATCGGCCACGCGGTGGCCGACGCGCTGAGCCGCAGTTGGCGGCAGGGCGCCGTCGAGGCCGGCGGCCTGCCGGGCGATCCGGACCGGCTGTTCGACACGCTGCTCGCCCACATCGAGGCCTGGACCAAGCCGATCCCCGGCAGCCTCGCCGACGTGCCCGCCGAGGAGGCCAACCGCGACCCGTCCGACCCGCCGGCCTTGCGGGCCGTGGACAAGCGCGTGATCGAGCCCGCCGCCTTCACCACCGAGGCCCTGCTCCGCCTGACCAACCCGGCCGTGCCCGCCCCACCGCCACCGTCGCCAGCCGCTCTCTTCTACGTCTACCGGGACACGGTGGAAGGCCCGTTTTCGCTCGCCGAACTCGTGGCCCAAGCCCGCGCCGGCACCCTGAGCGCGGCCATCCAGATCCACCCGCAGGGGGGAGCCTGGATCGCCGCAGGCGACCACCCGGCGCTGGCCTCGCTGCTGGCGCCACCGCCACCGCCGCCGGTTCGCTGAGAGCGTTTTCGGTTGGCGGGGGTTGGTTGGTCGAAGGGTTCACACCGGCCACCACCGTCATTGCGAGCGCAGCGAAGCAACCCAGGGACGCGCCACATCTTGGGATCGGGCGCTGCCCTAGGTTGCTTCGCTGCGCTCGCAATGACGGGAGAGGTGCTCAGTCACGCATCGCCACAACCTGCGCCCGCGCCGCCCGGATCGCCGAGCGGGCGAAGCGGCCGTTCGCCAAGCCTGGATCCGGCTCGCCACCCGCCAGCACCATGCGCCGGAGCGCGGTGAGCGCCGGATCACCCCAGGCGTCGAGCAGGCGCCCGAAGGCGGCGTGGCGGGCGGCGTCGAAACCGGCCCGGCGGCCCGCCGCGTCCTTGGTGGGGTGGGCCGGATGCAGGGCCGCGCAGGGCACGAGGCCGGGCGGGATCGGCGCGGTCGCGGCATGGGTCCGGCCGAGGCGCAGGAGCTTTGGCAGGATGTGGGTGTGCGGCCCGGGGGCGCTCGCGCCCCCTTCCGGCGGGATCGGCGTGTACACTTCGATCCGGCCGAACCGGGCCAGGAACACCCGGTGGGGGCCCGCCGCGACCAGGATGGGGCCGACCGGATTGCCGGGGGCGAAGATCGGCCGGCCGGCGGCGGCCCGCAGATCGTCGATCAGGCCGGGATCGGCCACCCGGACGCAGGCATCGACCGCCCGGAGCCCGAGGCCGAGATCGAACAGGATCGCGCCGCGATCCTGCGCCCGCGCCGCCGCGGCGTCCGGCCCGAGCTCGGTCAGCACGGCGCGCCGGCCCATGGCGCAGGCCGCTTCCGGCAAGCACAGGGCAACCGCTTGGCTCCAGCCGCCGGTGAAGCCGGTCTCGTAGGCGAAGGGCACCAAGTCCGGCGTTGCGGCGAACATGATCGCGCCCCGCGCGGTCGCCAGCCCGATCCGCTCGTCATCGCGGAATGTGACCGGCTCGGCCGGGTCCCGGGAGAAGGCGGCCACCGCCCCGTAGGCGCCGAGGCTCCAGGCGCTGGCCGGGTCGGCGAGGTGGTCGCGCAGCAGGGACTCGACCGATCCGCCCGTCATCGTCGCCCCATAACCCAAGACCGATCCTCGCGAAAACCGCGCAGGCGCGCATCCCCGCAGGTCGCACGCCTTGACACGGCCGGCGAATGACCGGAAGTCGCGGGTCGATCATCGAGGTCGTTCTCGGCGCGGCGGGCGCGATGCCCGGGACGACCGGGGCGGAGATATCCGCGGGGAGGGACGCGCTGGCATGGACGTGATCGACACCGAGATTCCGGACGTCAAGCGCATCAAGCTAAAGCGCTTCGGCGACAGCCGCGGCTGGTTCTCCGAGACGTTCCGGGCCGACACGATGGCCCGGGCCGGGATCACCACGCCGTTCGTGCAGGACAACCAGTCGTTCTCGGCCCCGCAGGGCACGATCCGCGGCCTGCATTTCCAGATCGCCCCCCAGGCCCAGGCCAAGCTGATCCGCGTGCTCCAGGGCGCGATCCTCGACGTGGCGGTGGATATCCGCAGCGGCTCGCCGACCTTCGGCGAGTACGTCGCCGTGACCCTCGACGCCGAGAACGGCGAGCAGCTCTACATCCCGCACGGCTTCGCCCACGGCTTCTGCACCCTGACCCCCGACGTCATGGTCGCCTACAAGGTCGATGCCTATTACAGTCCCGAACACGACCGGGCCTTGGCCTGGGACGATCCCGAGATCGGCATCCCGTGGCCGGTCTCCGGTGAGGCCGCGATCCTGTCCGACAAGGACCGCCGCGCGCCCCGGCTCGCCGCGCTCGGCCAGGTGTTCTGAACAGCGTTCTGAAGCGATGTTTCCGGCCGCCAAGCGGCCGGGCCGTATTTTCGTCACGCCGGACGGTCTTTAGCTGCCGGCAGTCCATGTCTTTACGCGAACGATCCGAGGGGGACCCACCATGCGCATTCTGGTGACCGGAGGCTGCGGCTTCATCGGCTCGGCGCTGGTGCTGCATCTCGTCAACGATCTCGGCCACGAGGTCTGCACCCTCGACGCGATGACCTACGCGGCCAACCCGATTTCCTTGGCGCCCCTGGCCGACAACCCGCGCCACCGCCTCGTTGAGGCCGATATCTGCGACCGCGCCGCCGTGCAGGCCGCCATCGCCGATTTCAAGCCGCAGGCGGTGATGCACCTGGCCGCCGAGAGCCATGTCGACCGCTCGATCACCGATCCGGGTGCGTTCGTGCGCACCAACGTCATCGGCACCCAGACCATGCTGGACGGCGCCCGGGGCTATTACGAAGCCCTGCCGGAGGCGGAGAAGAAGACCTTCCGGTTCCTGCACGTCTCCACCGACGAGGTCTACGGCTCGCTGCCCCCGGGGGGGTTCTTCACCGAGGAGAGCCGCTACGATCCGCGCTCGCCCTACTCGGCCTCGAAGGCCGCCTCCGACCACCTGGCGCGGGCCTGGCACGAGACCTACGGGCTGCCGGTGCTGGTGACCAACTGCTCGAACAATTACGGGCCGCGGCACTTCCCGGAAAAGCTGATCCCGCTGATGATCCTCAATGCCCTCGAGGGCAAGAAGCTGCCGGTCTACGGCGATGGCTTGAACGAGCGCGACTGGATCCATGTCGAGGATCACGCCAAGGGCCTCGTCGCCGTGCTGGAGCGCGGCCGGGTCGGCAACACCTACCTGCTCGGCGGCCGGGCCGTGCGCAACAACCTCGCAGTGGTGAAGGCGCTCTGCGCGGCCTTCGACCGGCTGCGGCCGGAGCATGGCCCGCACGAGCAGCTGATCAGCTTCGTCACCGACCGGCCGGGCCATGACCGGCGCTACGCGATCGATTGCACCAAGGCCGAGACCGAACTCGGCTGGCGGCCGCAGAAGACCTTCGAGCAGGCGCTGGAGGAGACCGTGGCCTGGTATCTCGACAACGAGAGCTGGTGGCGCCCGATCCGCGAGGGCCGCTACACCGGCGAGCGCCTCGGGCTGACCGGCTGATGGACATCCTGGTCCTCGGCGGCGCCGGCCAGGTCGGCACCGAGTTGCAGGCCCTGGCCTGGCCCGCCGGCATGTCGGTGCACGCGCCGAGCCGCGCCGAGCTCGACATCACCGATGCGGGCGCCGTCGCCCGGGCCTTGGACGCGCGGGACTATCGGGCCGTGATCAACACCGCCGCCTACACGGCGGTCGACAAGGCTGAGTCCGACGTGGTCGAGGCCTGGCGCCTCAACGCCCTCGCCCCGGCGATCCTGGCAGCCGCGACGGCCGCGAAAAAGATCCCTCTC
The DNA here is from genome assembly GCF_022829425.1 of Methylobacterium sp. J-072. Classification (NCBI taxonomy): domain Bacteria; kingdom Pseudomonadati; phylum Pseudomonadota; class Alphaproteobacteria; order Hyphomicrobiales; family Methylobacteriaceae; genus Methylobacterium; species Methylobacterium sp. J-072. The sequence goes on from NZ_JAKSYK010000174.1 coordinate 16,205, forward strand.
GTGCACGTGTCGACCGATTACGTCTTCGCCGGCACGAAGCCTGATGGCGCCTACGCGCCGGACGAGCCGATCGACCCGCAGAGCGTCTACGGCGCCAGCAAGGCCGCGGGCGAGCTCGCCGTGCGCAGTGCCAGCCCGCGCCACGCGATCGTGCGCACCGCCTGGGTGGTGAGCCCGCACCGGGGCAACTTCGTCAAGACGATGCTGCGGCTGGCCGGCGAGCGCGACGCCCTGACGGTGGTCAACGACCAGCACGGCTGCCCGACCTCCGCGGCCGACCTCGCCGCCGCCCTGGCGGTGATCGCCCAGCGGCTCGCCGAGGACCCGGACGCACCCACCGGCACGTTCCATTGCGTCAATGCCGGCGCCACCACCTGGCACGGCTTCGCCGAGGCGATCGTGGCGGGCGCCGCCCGGCGCGGCGGTCGGTCGATCCCGGTCACCGGCATCCCGACCTCCGCCTATCCGACACCGGCCCGGCGGCCGGCCAATTCGCGCCTGTCCACCGACAGCCTGACGGCGGCCTACGGCATCGCGCCCCGGCCCTGGCAGGCGGCGCTCGACGACATCCTCGACCGGCTCGTGGGGCCGGTCCGAGAGGGAGCTTCCAAGCCATGAAGGGCATCGTTCTGGCCGGCGGATCCGGCACGCGGCTGCACCCGGCGACGCTGTCGATCAACAAGCAGCTGCTGCCGGTCTACGACAAGCCGATGATCTACTACCCGATCTCGGTGCTGATGCTCGCCGGCATCCGCGAGATCCTGATCATCTCCTCGCCGGAGCATCTCGACAACTACAAGCGCCTGTTCGGCACCGGCGAGCAGTTCGGCCTGCAGTTCAGCTACGCGGTGCAGCCGCGGCCGGAGGGTCTCGCCCAGGCCTTCGTGATCGGGCGCGACTTCGTCGGCACCGACGACGTGGCGCTGATCCTCGGCGACAACCTGTTCTTCGGCGCCGGCATGAGGGAGCTGCTTGCGGCGGCGCGGGCGCGCAAGGACGGCGCGACGGTGTTCGCCTACCACGTCGACAACCCGCAGGCCTACGGCGTGGTCAATCTCGACAAGACCGGGCGCCCGACCAAGATCGTCGAGAAGCCGCAGAACCCGGAATCGACCTGGGCGGTGACCGGCCTGTACTTCTACGACAACCAAGTGCTCGACATCGCCGCCGCCGTGAAGCCCTCGGCCCGGGGCGAGCTGGAGATCACCAGCGTCAACGAGGCCTATCTCCAGCGCGGCCAGCTCTACGTGGAGCGGATGTCGCGCGGCTATGCCTGGCTCGACACCGGGACCCATGACAGCCTGCTGGAGGCCAGCGAGTTCGTCCGCACCCTGCAGAACCGCCAAGGTCTCCAAGTGGCCTGCCTGGAAGAGATCGCCTTCCTCCAGAACTTCATCACCCGCGACCAGCTGATCGCCCGCGGCGAGATGTTCGCCAAGACCAATTACGGCCAGAACCTGCTGCGGCTGGCCCGCGAGAGCGAGGACGAACTCGCGCTGCGGTGATCCAGGCCAGCCTCATTGAGCCGGGTTGATAGCTGATACCCGAAACGCGCCTTATCCCCTCCCACCGCGGGTGAGGGAGAGGCGCGTGCGACCGACTGGTCAGAGGGTAAGCTGCGACCGGATTGCAGGCCGCTTTTTTTCGGCGCTATGACTCGGCAATGATGATTCACGGCGCGAAGCGGCTGGGGAGCCGCCCGAAAGCCGGCATGACGGAAGCGATTGTCCGCATGCCGGATGCTTTCGCGCAAGTGCAGGCAAGGCAAATGCAGGCGAAGGATGAGTCCTTTGCGTCCCCGCGAGCTGCTTTTCCGCACCCCTTGAAAAGCTGGCTTGCGGGTCACCGAGACCGAGGCCACCGCAAGGTTTCCGAGGGGGCCCATTGATGGTTTCGCAAGAAGCGGAAATTGCCGCCCTGAAAATTCTTGTGACCCACATCCTGGCAAACTTGGCCATGAAAGAAGGGAGCCGAAAGGCTGCCCAGGACTATATCAAAAGCACAAACGAACATATTCAAAATGTACTCAGTTCGACACGCGATCTGAGCCAGCCCGACAGGCATAAATTCATCGACGATGTTCAGAGTGTCGTGAGCCAAGTCATGTCGGGATACGATTTCAGCAGCCTGCCCGAATGAGCGCGAAGCAAGAAGCCGAAAAGCTCACCGCAACGTGGCTGAACAATCTCAGCATTGCGGTCGCGGTCACCGGCGTCATAGCTCCGGCGTCGCGGGCGCGCGAACTCTTGGTGCAACACGAGGCCGGTGCCATATATGCAGCGTCCATTCTGCTGTGGCTCGCCGCGGCATGCGGGGTCCATCTTTTCGGACGGGGTTGGCTCCTTGTGAGGTACGAGGCATGACCGGCGTCGATATCTTCGTCTTGTTCGTGCTGCCGGCCTTGATATTGGCTGGCTCGCTCGGCGGCCTCTGGATCCTCAATCGGTCCACATCAGCGAAGACCGATCCCAAGAAAGTGACCGATACCTACAACGTCGCGAAAATTCTGCGCGTCCCGGTGGCGGGTGAATAGACCGACCGCCATGATGGAATACGGCGAGCCGAGTGGGTCGGCGGCCGATTGCGGATGAGGCCGCCTGTCGGCGATAACGGTCAGGTCAGTGCATATGTCGTCACCGTTCCAGTCGGGAATGACGCCCACGCGATCGTCGTGAGCCAAGGTCCGGGCGTCTGATCCCGAAACGGCTCACAAAGCTCGCCTCCCGAGAGCTTCTCTCTGCACGTGACGGCGCAGAGGGAGTTTTTAAGGGGCCCCTATGCTCCGACGAGATCGGAATATTCCAGCCGTCGAGGCGGGGCGACGACCTCCCCGCTACTTCGGGCTGCACCCGATGCAGATGCCCTGAGAAATCTTGTCGTCCTGGATCTGCTCCCGGGTGCGGGTGCGGCGATCGTCCGCGGTCGCGGCGCCGGCGCCGGAAGCCGGCGGCATCGTCTGGCCGACCGACGAGGTGTGCGGCGCCGTGATGGTGGAGGTCGGTCCTCCGCCGGTGCCGGTCTGGGCCTGCGCCGAGGCGGCCGTCGCGGCGAGCATCGGCAGCAGGGCCGAGAGGCCGAGAATCGTGATGGTGCGGGTCATCTGTCCGGATCTCCTTGATCCGACCTAACGCGAGCGTGACCGCCCGGTTCGTGCGTCCGCACGAACTCTCCCTTTGTTCGCCTTTGCAGACCGGGCGCGGCGCCGTATCAGGAGCCGCCCAATCCCGATCCCGTGTCGAAACCCCGGAGCCGCCGCGACGATGCGGGACCCCAACGCGATCGACTTCTGGCGCGGCTTCGCCCTGGTGACGATTTTCATCAACCACATCCCGGGCAACACCTTCGAGCGCTACACCTTCTCGCAATACGGCATCTCGGATGCCGCCGAGCTGTTCGTGTTTTTGGCAGGCTGGTCGATCGGCATCGCCACGCGCGGGCGCGACGGGAATCCGGAGCCGGCCGGCAAAAGCGTGGTCCGGCTGCTCGCCCGCACCGTCGAGGTCTACCGGGCGCAGCTCACCGTGATGCTGCTGGCGCTGGCGCTCATCGCCGGCGCGGCGCTGCTGCTCGACAACCCGCTGATCCTCGAATGGCACAATGCCGGCGGCTTCTTCGCGGACCCGATCCAGTCGGTCTGCGGCATGGCGCTGATGACCTACCAGCTCGGCTTCTTCAACATCCTGCCGCTCTACGTGGTGCTGATCGGCATCGCGCCGATCTTCGTGCTGGTCGGCCGCGTCAGCCTGATCGCGTCGGCGGCCCTGTCCGGCGGCCTCTATCTCGCCAGCCTCGTGTTCGAGTGGAACGTGCCGTCCTGGCCCGGGGAGGGGGACTGGTTCTTCGATCCGTTCTGCTGGCAGGTGCTGCTGGTGCTGGGCTTCGTGCTCCAGGGCTGGAACCTGCGCTCCGACACCCTGCGCCGCTGGTCGCGGAGACTGATTCCGGCGGGGCTCGCCATCGTCGTCCTCGGGATCGTGCTCGCCGTAACGGGTATCCGCCCGGATCCGCTGATGGTGCCGGAGCCGCGGCTGCTGTTCACGTTCGAGAAGACCTACCTGACACCGGCGCGGCTTCTTCATTTCCTGGGGGTATTGCTCGCGTTTGCGCCGCTCTACGCACTTCTGGCTCCCCGAATCGGAGCGGTCGGGCGTTATCTCAGCCAGCTGGGCCGGAATTCCCTGGCGGTCTTCTCGATGGGCTCGATCCTGAGCCTGATCGGGCAGCTCGTGCGTTTCCAGACCGGCGGCGGCGTGCTGGTCGATATGCTGGTCGCCGGAAGCGGCCTGGTCGGTCTGGGGTTCACCGCATGGTTCGTCGAATGGCGCACCCGCAACAAGTCCTCGCGGCCTCGGCCGTGACGCGCGTCCGTCGCTCCGGGACCCGCTGGGCGCTGGCCGCCCTGATCCTGGCCGCGCTGGAGCCGGCGGCGGCCGCGGAGCAGCCGGTGGATACGGGCGACCAACCCAGCCTGTCGCAGGAATGCCGGGTCCCGGGCGCGCAGCTCTACACCATGGCCAAGCTGGGTGCGGTCCGGTCTGCCCTGGGCGAGAACCGCCCGCTCAAGATCCTGGCGATCGGCGGCAGCGCCGCGCCGGGTGCCTCGGCCTCCTACCCGGCCAAGCTCGAAGCCGCCCTGGAAAAGGCGCTGCCCAAGACCGACGTGACCATCGACCATCGCGGCCTGCCGGGGGAGATCGCCTCCGGGGCCTCCGAGCGCCTGCGCACCATGGTGGCGGAGGCCGAACCCGACCTTGTCGTCTGGCAGGTCGGCACCCACGACGCCATCGCCCGGGTCGATGCCGACGCCTTCGCGAGCGCGCTCAGCGAGGCCGTAGCCTGGATCCGCTCCCACGGGATCGACGTGGTGCTGGTCGACCCGATCTACACCGCCAGCATGGCCGCCGACGTCGATTACAATCGGATCGTCGACGCGGTCAGGACGGTGGCGGCCCAACAGGAGGTGCCGCTGGTGCGGCGCTACGAGGCCCTGCACTACCTGTCGAGCCGTACCGACAAGGGCGAGGGGCACATGCTCGGCCGTCAGTTCCGGCTCAACGATCTCGGCCTGCGCTGCATGGCCGAGCACGTCGCGCTGACCATCGCCACCTCGCTCGCGCGGACCGAGGCGGAGCCGGCCCCGAAGATCGCGCCGGCCGCGCCGCCCTTAACCGAGCCGCAACGCGCCCCGGGCTAGACCGAAGAACCCGAGACCGTTCTCCTGCGGTCACTGGAATATCGCCCCGGATATTGGATCTCGGACGATGTTTCGGCGGGTTTGACGGGCCATCGTCTGTTTCCGATCTGGCAGCCGCCGTTCGGGATGATGCTCCAAAGCCTGGCGCGGAGCGCGTGGTGTCAGCGACAGCCCTCCCGGCCCTCAGCAAGCTCGCCGCCGCCGGCCAGCGCCTCCACACCCTGCGGGAAGGCCCGGCACGGGCCGCACTCACGGTCTTCGCCATCCGGGTCGGCGCGGCCGGCTTCGCCTACGCGGCGCAGGTTTTGGCCGCCCGGCTGATGGGCTGGGACGCCTACGGGGTCTTTGCGGCCGTCTGGGTCTGGACCGCGATGCTCGGCCACACGCTGACGCTGGGCCTGTCGCAGGGCGCCTGCCGGTTCGTTCCCGGCGATCAGGCGCGGGGCGATCTCGACCTCGCCCGCGGCTATCTCCGGGCCGGCGCCCTGGTTACCGGCGGTGCGGCGCTCAGCGTTGCCGGCCTCGGCGCGGCCCTGCTGTGGCTGGAGCCCGGCCTGTTCGCGCCGGCCTACCGGGCGCCGATCGCCGTCGCCGTGTGCGTGATGCCGCTCTTTGCGCTTCAGGATTATCTCGAGGGGGTGGCGCGCAGCCAGAACTGGGTCGGGCTCGCCATCGCGCCGCCCTACCTGCTGCGCCAGAGCCTGATGATGGCCTGCATGATCGGCGCCGTCCTGCTCGGGGCGCCGCCCCGGGCCGAGGTCGCGATGGCCTGCATGCTGGTCGCGGCCGCGATCGCCACCGCGCTGCAGGCCGGCCTGCTCCTGGCGCGCCTGCGGGTGGATCTTCCGGCCGGGCCACAGCGCTACCAATGGCGGACCTGGCTCGGCACGAGCCTGCCGATCGCCGGAATCGATCTCGCCAATGCCGGCTTCACCTTCGTCGACGTGATCGTGCTCGGCGCCCTGGTGAGCCCGGCCGAGCTTGGCCTGTATTTCGCCGCGACCCGGATCCAGCAATTCGTGGTGTTCGTGCACTTCGCCGCCAGCGCGGCGACGCTCCAGCGCTATAGCGCCGCCCACGCCCAAGCCGACCGGCCCTTGCTCGCCGACCTCGTGCGCCGCCAAGCCCGGCTCACCGCTGGGGCCACCGCATTGGTCGGCGGTGCGATCGTCGCGCTCAGCCCCCTGCTGCTGGCGATGTTCGGCCCCGGGCTCGGCTCCAGCGTGCCGATCCTCGCGGTGCTGGTCGCCGGCAGCGTCGCGGCGAGCCTGTGCGGGCCGGGCGAGGATCTGCTGACCATGCTGGGCGGGGAACGCCTCTGCGCCGGCATCACCGCCGCCATGCTGATCGTCGCGGGTGCCCTGTGCGTGATGCTGATCCCGCTTTTCGGAACACTGGGCGCGGCCGTGGCAGTGGCGCTGGCGACCATCGCGCGCGCCGGGCTCCTCGCCCGCGCCGCCGGCCGCCTGCACGGGCTGCCGACCCCGATCTGGTCCGCGGGAGCGATCCGATGAGTGTTCTCGCTGACGCGCCGCCCGACGCGGTCGCCGGCCTGTCGGTCACCGTCGGCCCCGCGCCGGATCCGGCGGCATGGGATGCGCTGTTCGCCTCCGCCGCCGCGCCGCATCCGCATTACACGCATCACGTCCTCGCAGCGCACCGGGAGGCCGGGCTGCTGCCCGAGGGCCTGCGCTTCGTCGTGGTCCGCCGCGGAAGCGCTTGCGTGGCGCTCCTGCCCTTCACGCTGCGGCGCGACCTCACCGGTCTCGGGGGCCGGGTGGCGCGGCCGTTCCTGTCGCCGCTGGTGACTGCCACCGCGCCGCTGGCGCTCGATGGCCCTGGGCGCGAAGCGGCGGTGGACGCCCTGGTCGCCGGTCTGGAAGCGGGCGGCCGGGCTTGGCGCTGGCCGCTCCTGCCCACGGAAGATGGCGCCGTCCCGGACATGCTGGCGGCGATGCGGGCGCGCGGCTGGGCGATCGGCGTCGTGACGTCCTTCGAGCGGCCGATGATGGTGCGCCGGGCCGATCACGACGCGTTCCTGGCCGGGCACCCGAACCGGTCCCGGTTCAAGGATCTGCGCCGCCGCGCCCGACGGCTCGCGGAGATCGGCACGGTCGCCCATGTCAGCGCCGCGGGCGGTCCGGAACTGGCCGGGCTCGTGGCCGACTTCCTCGTCCTCGAGCGGAAGGGCTGGAAGGGGCAGGCCGGCACCGCGATGGCTTGTCGGCCGGACATGACCGCGCTCGCCCGCGCTCTGTTCGCCGAGGCGCCGGGCCCAATCGGCATCCGGGCGGATGCCTTGACCGTCGACGGGCGGCCGATCGCGATCAGCCTCGCCCTGGTGGGCAGCGGCACCGCGACGCTCCTGAAGACCGCCTACGACGAGGATCTACGAAGCCACGCCCCCGGCCTGCTGCTGGAGGCGGAGATCGTGCGCGCCTGCCACGAGACCGGATTTGCGCAACAACTCGATTCGGCGACCCTCGACGGCTCGGCCCTGGAGAGCCTCTACCGCGACCGGACTCCCGTGGCCGAGATCATCGCCCTGCCGCCGGGGCATCGCAGCCTCTCCCTGGAACGGCGCCTGCGGCTTGCCTGGTTCGAGCACGAGGCCCGCGCCGCGGCCAAGCGGGCACTGCGGCGGCGCTGACGACCGATCGGCCGCACGGTCATCGACAGGGATCCAGATCCCCCCCTCATCCTGAGGTGGCGGCGCGGAGCGTCGCCCTCGAAGGAGCCTTCCAGCCGGCCGCGCGATCCCTGGAAGCCTCCTTCGAGGTCCGCTGACGCGGCCGCCTCAAGATGACGGGGAGGATGTGGCGCCTCCCGGCAGATCCGTGTCTATCGGTTGCGGTACGGCCCGTCGCCCTGGACCTGGTCGTAGACGCCGTGGCCGGTCCGGGCCCGGTAGGCGCGGCCGGCGATCTGGCCGGGGGTCGGCGGCGTGCCGGGCTGGGCGAAGCTCGTCTCCGGGCGATAGGCCGGGCCCCAGCCGATCTCCTCGTCGCCCGCCGGGTCCTTGCCGGGGAAGCCGGTGGCGTAGCCGACGCTCTGGGCGAAGGCCGGGGCGGCGGAGAGCCCGAGCAGGGCCGCGAGGGTAAGGCGGAGGGTGGTCCTGGAGCGCATGGATCGTCTCGTCGAAGGTCGATCCGCCGTGCGGATCCTCTGAAGGGGAAACGCCGATCGGGGACGCGCGTTCTCGGGGGAGGACATTGTCGCTTGGCGACAGCCGCTTCTCCCACAACTTACCTCGTGCGCCACAGACTGGCATCTCTGGCACGGAGGACGTTTTCCGGCGTAAAGACCCATATACGGCAGAAGCTGGAGACGCTCCATGAAAGCCAAGGTGATGCCTGATGGGCGGATGAGTCTGCCCGCCGACCTTCGCAAGAGGCACGGGCTCGGCAACGGCGGCGAGGTCATCGTCGAAGATATCGGGGACGCCATCGTGCTCCGGACGCTGGATCAGGTTGTGGCACGCGCGCAGGACCTGAGCCGCAAGCTGATCGGCGGCAAAGTCGGCGCCTCCGTCGAGGACTTCCTGGCCGACCGCGCCAGCGAGGCCGAGCGCGAATGACACGCTTCGTCCTCGATGCCTCCGCTCTCCTCGCGCTCCTGCTCGGAGAGCGGGGGGCCGATAAGGTCAAGGCTGGGCTCGACGGTTCTGTCATGACGACCGTCAACCTCGCCGAGGTCGTCAGCCACTACGCCAAGCTTGGCGCTGTGCGCCACGATATCGAGATGCTGCTGCGGCCCCTGCCGATCCGCCTGTTTCCCGTCGATGCGACGTTGTCCTACGATGCGGGCCTATTACGTGCGGTTACGCTCGACGGCGGCCTGTCGCTCGGGGACCGATATTGCTTGGCTCTGGCGAAACGTGAAGGGGTGCCGGCTCTCACCGCGGAGCGGCGCTGGCCAGACATCGCCGGGGCCGTCGGTGTCACGATCGAGCTGATCCGCTGAGGCGGAAATCCTTGGATTTGACGCGTGATCGGGCTGTGTCCGTTGTAGGCTCCCCTTCGCGGATGCAGCGCGCGGATGATCGCTCGCCGGGATGGGCCTAAACCGTCGGGCGGGCTCGATCCGCGACAGTGAGAGACGATCTCAGGCGGCGACCGGCCGGCGCGCACCCAGGCGCAGAGCCTCCCGAGACGCGCCGACCGTGCGGCCGGGCCGCTCCGTCTGCTCGGAGGTCGGGGCCGGCAGGCGCACCAGCACGACGGTGCCGACCGTTTCCTCGGAGCGGATCCGCAGGGAGCCGCCATGCAGCTCGACCATCGAGCGGGTGATCGCGAGCCCCAGCCCCGAGCCCTTGTGGCTGCGGGTCATCTGCGCCTCGACCTGGGTGAACGGCCGGCCGAGCCGGGCGAGGTCGGCGCGGGGAATGCCGATGCCGCTATCCTCGACGAACAGGTGGGTGCTGGCCCCCGCCCGCCGGACGCGGACCGCGACGCGGCCCCCGGCCGGCGTGAACTTCACGGCGTTCTGGACGAGGTTGGCCAGGATCTGCTGCATCGCGCTCGGGTCGGCCAGCAGGTCGATCCCGGGCTGCACGTCGAGACCGAGGGTTATCCCCTTTTCGCGGGCGGCCGCCTCGACCAGCCCGAGCGCGGACGTCACGGCGGCCTCGGCCGGGATCGCCCGCGGGTTCAGCCGCACCCGGCGCGCCTCGAGCCGGGCCATGTTGAGGATGTCGTCGATCATCGAGAGCAGGTGCGAGCCGCTCTCGCGGATGTCGCGGCAATACTCGGTGTAGCGCGGGGTGCCGAGCGGGCCGAGAACCGCGTTCTCCATCACGTCGGCGAAGCCGATGATCGCGTTGAGCGGCGTGCGCAGCTCGTGGCTCATATTGGCCAGGAACTCGGACTTGGCCTGGCTGGCGGCCTCGGCGGCGGCCTTCTGGTCGAGATAGCGCTCGGCCAGGTCGGCGAGCTGCTGGGTCTGGAGTTCGAGGGTGCGGCGGGAGCGCTTGAGGTCCTTGACGGTCTCGATCAGCTCGCGCTCCGAGGCCTGGAGCTGCTCCTGGTGGCGCTTCAGGCTGGTGATGTCGGTCCCGACCGAGACGTAGCCGCCGTCCTTGGTGCGGCGCTCGCTGATCTGGAGCCAGCGGCCGTCGGTGAGCTCGGCCTCGAAGGTCCGGGATGCCATGCCCGGGAGGGCGAGGCCGGCCTCGGGGGATTCGCGGCGCACCTGGGGCAGCACGCCCCGGCCCATCACGTCGGTGTAGCTCCGGCCGGATTGCGCGTCCTCGGGGCTGAGGGCGTGGAGGTGGCGGAACTTGGAATTGCACAGCACCAGACGGTTGCCGGTGTCCCACAGGACGAACGCCTCAGAGATCGCCTCGACGGCGTCGCGCAGGCGCATGTCGGAGGCCGCGTTGGTCTCCTCCAGGGCGCGCTGCTCGGTGATGTCGGTGGCGATGCCGACGAGGTGGCGCCCGCCGTCGTGGGCGTCCGGCATGACCTCGGCCCGGGCGCGCAGCCAGACATAGGCGCCGTCGGCACCGCGCATCCGGAAGGCGTGGTCGACGCAGGTCTGGGCGGCGGCGAGGCCGCGGGCGAGGCTGTAGAGGTCGCCGTCGTCGGGATGGACCAGGGCGTTCACCGCCCCGAAGGAGAGATATTCGTGCTGCCGCTGGTAGCCGAGCAGGGCGTACATGGAATCGGACCAGTAGATCCGGCCGCGGGCGATGTCCCAGTCCCAGAGCCCGCAGGCGCCGCGGCGCAGGGCCGTCTCCAGCCGGCCGCGGATCTGCTCGCGGGCGCGGTCGGCGCGGGTCGCCTGCCGGCTCTGCAACCCGTAGGCGAGGCCGACGCCGACGATCACCAGGATCGCGGCCGCGACCAGGACGATCTGGTCGCGGGCTCGGGCGCTCCAGCCGCGCATCAGCGGCTCGATCGGCTGCAGCACCGCAACCTGTCCGGCGCCGTCGGGCAGGCTGTGGATGGCGGCGAGCACGCTCTCGCCGCCGGGCAGGTCGAGGGCCATGGCGCCGGCGCGCTCGCCGAGGCCCGAGAGCGGCTCGCTCTCGCCCAGCACCTGGGCCAGGGTCGTCGTATTGGCGGGAAGGGGCGGGTGAGCGGCGGCGATGCGGGTATCGGGCCGCACCAGCAGGAGGCGGCGGCCCGGATGGCGCTCGCTCTCCGGCATCAGGCTGCGCAGGTCGGAGGCCCGGCCGCCGGCCGGCACGATCGCCCGGGCGGCCAGCCGGGCGAAGCCCTCGACCTCGGCCTTGGCGCCGGCCAGGATCTCGGCCCGCTGCCCTTGGATGTGGAGCGCCGCGAGGCCGACCAGGCAGGCCAGGAACACCGCGAGGATGCCCGGCACGGCGTAGCGCAGCCACCGCTCGACCAGACCGAGCCGCGGATCCCGGACGCGCATCGGCCAGGAAACGGCGAGACTCGATTCCGCACGCGCGGAGAAGGAAGCGGAAGCCGCCTCCGGCATGGCCGAACCTCACCCGTGGGAGTTGCGATCCGTTCGCCGCGTCTCGCGCCCCCCGAATCTGATTGAATACAACCATCTTCGGGGGGCGCTTGTCCACGGATTTTTTACCATTCGGGCTTGACGCAACCCCTGCGTTACGACTCAGCCACAGAATCGTTTTCTACCGCAAGTTCAATATCTTAGCCGCCTCCAAGGGTGCGTGCGACGATGTCGGCCGAGTCCCGCGAGAGGCCCGGGATCGCCTTGATCCGATTAAGCATTTCGCCGGCTTTGCCGGCCCGTAATTTTTCCAGCCGACGCCACGAGCCGAAGGCCGTCAGGAGCCGTGCCGCAACCTGTGGGTTGGTCGAATCGAGGGAAGCGACCGTGTCGGCGACGAGCGAAAAACCGGATCCGTCGGGCCGCGCGAACTGAGTCGGGTTTCCGAATGCGAAACTTCCGACCAGCGCGCGCACCCGATTCGGGTTGGTCATCGTGAAGGCCGGGTGAGCCTTGAGGCGGTTGATTCGCTCAAGGGTGCCGGGTTCGGGGATCTGCGCCTGGATGGCGAACCACTTGTCGAGGACGAGCGGTTCGTCGGCGAAGCGCTCCGCGAAGGCCGCGAAGGCATCCTCCCGGGCCTGGCCGGGGATCAGCGCCAGGGTGCCGAGCGCCGCCAGCCGGTCGGTCATGTTGGTCGCGTTCGCCAGGCGCTCCCCGGCGCGCTTGGCGCCGGCCTCGGGATCGCCGGCGGCGATCAGATCGAGGGCGGCGTTGCGCAGGGACCGGCGCCCGGCCGAGGCCGCGTCCGGGCTGTAGGCCGCGCCGTCGGCCGGGGCGAGGGCGGCGTCCAGGAGCTCCAGGCGCGGCTGCAGGGCCCGACCGAGGCGTGCCCGCAGGTCGAACCGCGCCCGGTGGATCGCATCGGGATCGACATCCGCTTGCAGGGCGTCGGCGGCCTCGCCCTCGCTGGGCAGGGCCAGGACCAGGGCCGCGAAGGCCGGGTCGGAGAGTGCCTCGCCGTCCAGGAAACGCCCGAGCGCCTCCGCGAAGGCGTCGGCCCGGGCGGGATCGGGATCGAGGATCAGCCGCAGGGCGACATCCTGCGCCGCCTGCCAGCGATTGAACGGGTCGCTGTCCTGCGCGAGCAGCCGCATGCGCTGGGCGTCGGTGAGGTCGAAGTCGAGCCGCACCGGGGCCGAGAAGTCGCGCAGCAGCGAGGGCACCGGCTCCTCGGTGACCTGCTCGAACACGATCTCGGCCTCGGCGCGGTCGAGGACGAAGACCCCGTCCCGCACATCCGGGCAGGTGGCGTTCGTGAGCGGCCCCGCGGCGCCGACGAGGCCGAGGGCCACCGGGATCACCAGGGGCGGCGCGTTCTCGCCGGCCTCGCCCGGCAGGCTCTGGGCGAAGCGCAGGGTGCAGCGGGCCGCACCCGGATCGTACGCCATGGTGACGGACAGCCGCGGCGTGCCGGGCCGCTCGTACCAGCGGGCGAAGGCCGAGAGGTCGCGCCCGGTCACCGCCGCGAAGGCGGCCAGAAAGTCCTCGACGGTGGCGGCGCGGCCGTCATTGTCGGCGAAGTAGCGGTCCATGCCGGCCCGGAACGCCTCCGGGCCGATCAGCGTGCGCAGCATCCGGACGATCTCGGCGCCCTTGTCGTAGACGGTCGCCGTGTAGAAGTTGTTGATCTCGGCATAGGCCCGCGGCCGTACCGGGTGGCGCAGGGGGCCGGCATCCTCGGGGAACTGGCGCGCCCGCAGGGACCGGACCTCGGCGATCCGGTGGACCGGCCGGGAGCGCATGTCGGAGGAGAATTCCTGGTCGCGGAAGACCGTCAGCCCCTCCTTGAGGCAGAGCTGGAACCAGTCCCGGCAGGTGACCCGGTTGCCCGACCAATTGTGGAAATACTCATGGGCGATGATCGCCTCGATCGCGGCGTAATCGCCGTCGGTGGCCGTCTCCGGGCTCGCCAGGACGTATTTGTCGTTGAAGATGTTAAGGCCCTTGTTCTCCATGGCGCCCATGTTGAAGTCGGACACGGCAACCACGTTGAACACGTCGAGGTCGTAGGGCCGCCCGAAGGCGGTCTCGTCCCAACGCATCGAGCGGATCACGGCATCGAGGGCGTAGTCGGCGCGGGCCTCCTTGCCGGGCTCGACATAGACCGCGCAGGTGACGGCGCGCCCCTCCATCGTGGTGAAGCGGGTCTCGACCTGGCCGAGCCGGCCGCCGACCAGGGCGAACAGGTAGGCGGGCTTCGGGTGCGGGTCGTGCCAGACCGCGAAATGCCGGTCCGCGCCGACGGCACCGGACTCGACGAGATTGCCGTTGCCGAGCAGCACCGGCGCCTCGTCCCGGTCGGCCTCGATGCGGGTGGTGTAGACCGCCATGACGTCGGGGCGGTCGAGGAAATAGGTGATCCGGCGGAAGCCGTCGGCCTCGCACTGGGTGCAATAGACCCCGCTGGAGCGGTAGAGGCCCATCAGCTTGGTGTTGGCGGTCGGGTCGACCTCGGTGACGAGGCGTAAGGTGAACGGCTGCTGCGGCGGGGCGTGCAGGCTGAGGCCCGAGGGTGTCGCCGTGTAGGATTCCGCTGCGAGCGCCGCGCCGTCGAGGGCGACCGAGACCAGCCGGAGATCGTCGCCGTCGAGACGGAGCGGCGCGCCCGCGCCTCCCGCCGGGTTCGGGCGCAGGGCCAGGGTCGCGTCGATCCGGGTGGCGTGCGGGTCGAGGCGGATGTCGAGATCGACGCGGTCGATCAGGTAGTCGCTCGGCCGGTATTCCTCCAGGCGGATCAGCGGCGGCGTCTCGGTGCGCATTCGGCTCTCTCTCCGGATCGGGTTCGGCCCCGTTCTGGTCCCTCGCGGGGCCGGGCGCAACGCGGTCCGGGAGCCGAGCCGGGGCGCGTCAGGGCGGCAGGCGTGCGGCTATGCCGTGCCGCTCCATCAGCGCGACCGCCTTCCTGTCGAAGGAGACGAAGGTCTCGCCGCCGAGCCAGCGGCCGTCGAAGGCGATCACGCCGTCGGCAAAGTCGCCGCCGGCATCGAGCACGGCCAGTCCGGCTTCGACCGCGGGCCTGTTAGCGACCACGTTGCGCATGTCGAGGATGCGCCGAATCGCGGCGGCGACATCGGGTCGTCGCACCCCGTAATGCCGCTCCAGCACCCAGACGAACTCGCAGAGCGCATGGACGCTGACGGCGACCAGCTCCGCCCGCTCCAAAGTCTCGACCGCTTTGTCCCGCTGCGCCACGTCGTCCCCGACGATCAGACGCAGGAGGACATTGGTGTCGAGGCTGATCTTCACGGGCGCTCAAGCCCACGCATCCCGGCCGCCGCACCCGCTTCGGCGATGGCCTCGTTCAGCTCGTCGATCGTGAGCCGCGCGCCGTTCGTCCGATCCTTCAGGAAATCCTGCAGGTCATGCCACGAGCCCTCGGCCTGATCGGCCTTCAGCTCCGCCCGTCCGTCGGGGAGGAGGTCGAGCCGGATCTTGCCGCCGGGCTTGATGCCCAGATGCTGCAGGATCTCCTTGTGAAACGTGACTTGGCCCCGCGCCGTGACAGTCAGTGTCGGCATGATGCGATCTCCCGTCGGTGTCAGGGTAATGCGGCGGTGCCTTATGGTCGAGCGTCGGGTAACGGCTCGCCGCTTGCCGCTGCACGGGCTTTCGTCAGGCGCCAGAGACCGCCGATCAGCCCGAGATTGATGACGGCGAGCAGCGCCAGCAGGCCCCACAGGGCGTCGGGCCCGATCCGGACCAGCAGGAAGGCGCCGAGCGGGGGCGCCAGGGCCTGGGCCACCAGACCGGGCCGGGCCAGACGACCGACCAGCCCGGCGTAATGCTCGGGTCCGAACAGGACCAGGGGCACGGTCCCGCGCGCGATCGAATAGACGCCGTTGCCGGCGCCGTAGATCGCGAGGGCCAGGCCGATCACCGGCCCATGCAAGGCCAGCAAGAGCAGGCCGAGGGCGACCAGCGTGAAGGCGGCGGTCAGGGTCCAGAGCGGGTGGTGCCGACCCCGGTTGGCGATCTCGATCAGCCGGGCACCGACCTGCGACGGCCCGATCAGGCCGCCATAGGCTACCGCGGCGGTCAGCGTCTCGCCCCGGGCCTGGAGCAGGGTCAGCAGATGCACCGAGACCAGCGCCATGATGGTGCCGCCGAGAACCAGCACGCCGGCCATCAGCAGGAAGGTCCGCGCCTGCCACGGCGCCAGGGGCACGACCGAGGGCGCCCGACCGGTCTCTGCCACGGCCCGGGGCGGGGCCGGCGGGATCAGGGCGAGGACCAGCGGCAGCGTCACCCCCAGATGCAGGCCGGCATAGGCGAAGCACGTCCCCCGCCAGCCGAGATGGGCGACCAGGAAGGCCGAGAGCGGCCAGCAGACGGTGCTGGCGAAGCCGCCGATCAGCGTCAGGGCCGTAATCGCGGAGCGCGCCTCGGCCCCGTAGAGCCGGCCGAGGGTGGCGTAGGCGGGATCGTACAGGCCGCAGCCCATGCCGAGGCCGAGGATCAGCCAGCCGGCCAGGAAGACCGGAAGCGACGGGGCGAGGCCCAGCACCGCGAGGCCGGCGGCGAGCAGCAGGGCCGCCACCGCCAGGACCGGCCGCCCCCCGCGCCGCTGGATGACGGCGCCGACCCGCGGCGAGGCGAAGGCCGCCACCAGCAGGCCGAGGGACAGGCCGCCGACGATCCAGGTGAGCGGCCAGCCGGTGTCCCGGGCGATCGGCTCGGCCAGCACCGCCGGAATATAGAAGGAGGAGCCCCAGGCGAGGATCTGCACCACGCCGAGCGCCGAGATCACCGGCCAGCGCCGGGTCCGGGCGGCCATTGCCTTATCGGGGCCCGGCCGGGGATGGCCGGGAGGCACGTGCGAGCATCCGCCGATCAGGCGAGACCGACGCGGCGACCGATCTCGTCCACCACCGGCTCGCCGTCTTCCTTGATGAACGCGCCCTGCTGCGGCGGCAGCAGATCGAGCACCAGCTCGGAGGGCCGGCATAGCCGGACGCCCCTGGGGCTGACCACGAGCGGCCGGTTCAGCAGGATCGGGTGGGCCGCGATGGCGTCGAGCAGCGGGTCGTCGCTCAGGGCCGGATCGGCAAGGCCGAGCTCGGCGTAGGGCGTGCCCTTCTCGCGCAGAGCGTCGCGCACCGACAGGCCGGCCCGGGCCAGGAGCTGCTTGAGCAGCGCCCGCGCCGGCGGGGTCTTCAGATACTCGATCACGTGCGGCTCGATGCCGGCGTTGCGGATCATCGCCAGGGTGTTGCGCGAAGTGCCGCAATCCGGGTTGTGGTAGATCACCACGTCGATGGCGTGATCAGGCATGGTCCACCTCTTTCGTGTTCGGGCCGCAGGTCGACAGGGCGGCGAGCGCCGGCGCGCAGACCTCCGGGTGCCCCTGGCAGCAATCCGTCATGAGAAATTCGACCAGCCCGGATAGGACCGGGTAGGCGACGCTGTAGATGATCGAGCGCCCCGCCCGGCGGGACCCGATCAGCCCGGCCTGCTGCAGCTCCTTCAGGTGGAAGGAGATGGTCGAGGCGGACACGCCGATGGCGGTAGCCAGGGCGCCCGAGGCCATACCGTCCGGCCCGCCCTTCACCAGCGCCCGGAGCGCCCGCAGCCGGTGCTCCTGACCCAGAGCCATGAAGGCCGCGAGGGCTTGCGGTTCGTCCATTTTCGTTTCAACATTCAAACGATCATTTGAATATACGAGACAGCGCCCCCGTGGACAAGCCCGAGCAGCCCTTCGCCGACGGAATCCCGAATCTCAGCCGGCCGCATTTCGTGGTGCCGGATGCGGCGCAGCTCGACGTCGCGCAGCCCTTCGCGCACGCGCCGCGCTTCCTGATCCTGTACGGCTCCCTGCGCGAGCGCTCGTTCAGCCGCTTCCTCGCCTACGAGGCGGCGCGCCTCCTCGAAGCCCTGGGCGGCGAGGTCCGGATCTACGACGCGCACGGCCTGCCGCTGCCCGACGACACCACCGCCGACCACCCGAAGGTGCAGGAGCTGCGCGCGCTCTCGCTCTGGTCGGAGGGCCAGGTCTGGGTCTCGCCCGAGCGGCACGGCACCCTCACCGGCGTGATGAAGAGCCAGATCGACTGGCTGCCGCTGAGCGAGGGCAGCCTGCGCCCAACCCAGGGGCGCACGCTCGCGGTGATGCAGGTCTCGGGCGGCTCGCAGAGCTTCAACGCGGTCAACAGCCTGCGCCTCCTCGGCCGCTGGATGCGGATGATCACCATCCCCAACCAGTCCTCGGTGCCGATGGCCTACAAGGAATTCGACGCGGCGGGCCGGATGAAGCCGGGCCCGCTCTACGAGCGCGTGGTCGATGTCTGCGAAGAGCTGATGAAGTTCACCCTGCTGACCCGCGAGCGCGCCGAATATCTCGTCGACCGCTACAGCGAGCGGAAGGAGCGGGCGCCGGAGCGGCTCCGCGACGTGGCGGCCGATATCGGCCTGGCGAAACCCTGAGGCGGGCCGGACGGCCTACTCGGCCGAGGGCCGGCGCTCTAGCTAGGACAGCGACCGGCCCGGCCGGCCATGTCGGTTTCAGTTTCCGTTTCTGCCGAGGGCGCCGCGACGGCCCTCGCCCCAACCCAAGGGATAGCCGCCTGATGGAATACCTGCACACCATGGTCCGGGTGGCCGATCTCGACCGGGCGCTCGCCTTCTACGTCGACACGTTCGGCCTCAAGGAGGTCCGCCGGGTCGAGAACGAGAAGGGCCGCTTCACCCTGGTCTTCCTGGCCGCCCCCGGGGATGTCGAGCGGGCGCAGGCGAGCAAGTCGCCGCTGGTCGAGCTGACCTACAACTGGGACCCGGAGACCTATTCGGGCGGGCGCAATTTCGGGCACCTCGCCTATCAGGTCGATGATATCTACGCCTTCTGCGCGCAGCTGAAGGACAAGGGCGTGACCATCAACCGTCCGCCCCGCGACGGCTACATGGCCTTCGTGAAGTCGCCGGACGGGATCTCCATCGAGATCCTGCAGAAGGGCGGCGCCAAGGAGCCCCAAGAGCCCTGGGCTTCGATGGAGAACACCGGCAGCTGGTAAACGGAAGGCTCGACGTGACGCGCTCGCGGACGCCGAACCGGCTTCCACTTCGGCTGCGAGCGCTTCTGCACCCTTGACCCGGACGGCGCTGCGGGCGCATCTGCCCGCGGATCAGCCGGCCGGGCGGCCGCTCCGGATGCGCGAGCATCCGGGGAGGAAAGTCCGGGCTCCATGGAGAGACGGTGCCGGATAACGTCCGGCGGGGGCGACCCCAGGGACAGTGCCACAGAGAGCAGACCGCCCCGGATGCGTCCGGGGTCAGGGTGAAAGGGTGCGGTAAGAGCGCACCGCGGACGCGGCAACGCGGACGGCACGGCAAACCCCACCGGGAGCAAGACCGAATAGGGGCGGCGCGCCCTTCGCAAGAAGGACAGGCCCGCTCTCCAGGCCAGTCGCCCGGGTTGGTTGCTCGAGGCGGTCGGCAACGACCGTCCCAGAGGAATGGCCGCCACGTCGGCGCGCGCGAGCGCTCCGGCCTTACAGAACCCGGCTTATAGGCCGGCTGATCCAACCCCCTGAACCCGCGCCGCCGTGTGGGCCCGCCCGAGCTTCGACCCGCTCCGGCCAAGCCCGAAAATTCGCGCCGGGCAAAAACCTTCGGTTAACCGTACCGGGGTCAGATCGGTCGGCTCGCCAGCGCCAGGCTCGCGCGTTGACGATCCTCCGAGGCCCATGATACCCGGCATCCTCCCGTCAACGGCGTGTATCGGATCGCCGGGCGTAACCTGCACAGGTGCAGGTCCCGTCCGTGCGCGGCGTTTCGCGCGCTCTGCATCCGGTGCCGTTCCCGTCACGCGCGCCGCGCTCGCGCGGCCCGGCACAGGGCACCATGAGACGCACGAGCCGCACCCGCGCCGGACTTCCCGGATCGCGCCGAACCCCCGATTGTCCCTGCACCGGCCCGGCGAGGCGCGCATGATTCGGCGCCGCCCCCCGGCGGAGGTCGCGGCCGCCGCGCGCTGCGATGGCCCCGTCTCCACCCAGCCTCACGTGCCGGTGCTGCTCGACGAGGTCATCGAGTCGCTCAAGCTCGACGGTGGCCTGGCCATCGACGGCACCTTCGGGGCCGGCGGCTACACCCGCGCGCTGCTGGCGGCCGATCCGGCCCTGCGGATGATCGCCATCGACCGCGATCCTACGGCGATCGCCAACGGTCAGACCCTGGTCGCCGAGGCCGCCGGACGCCTGCGCCTCGTCCCCGGCCGGTTCGGCGATCTCGATGCACTGCTCACCGAGGCCGGCGAGGCCCGGGCGGACCGGATCGTGCTCGATATCGGCGTCTCGTCGATGCAGATCGACACGCCGGAGCGTGGCTTCTCGTTCCGCAACGACGGCCCCCTCGACATGCGCATGGGCAAGGACGGCCCGAGCGCCGCCGACATCGTCAACGAGGCCGACGAGACCGTGCTCGCCGACATCATCTACCATTACGGCGAGGAGCGGCGCTCACGCGCCGTGGCCCGGACCATCCACGAGGCCCGCCGCCGCGGCCGGATCGAGACCACCGCCCAGCTCGCCGAGCTGGTCGCCAGCGTGGTCTGGGCCGAGCCCGGCAGCCACATCCATCCGGCGACCCGGACGTTCCAGGGCCTGCGAATCGCCGTCAACGACGAGCTCGGCGAGTTGGTGCGTGCGCTCCACGCCGCCGAGCGGGTGCTCGCCCCGGGCGGGCGGCTCGCCGTGGTGACGTTCCATTCGCTGGAAGACCGGATCGTCAAGCAGTTCTTCGCCGCCCGCAGCGGCCGTTCCGCCCAAGGCTCGCGCCACCTTCCGGGCGGCCCGGCCGAGACGATCCGCAGCTTCCGCCTCGTCACCAAGGGTCCGGTCCTGCCGGGCGAGGCCGAGATCGCCCGCAACCCGCGCGCCCGTTCGGCCAAGCTTCGGGCTGGGGAGCGCACCGAATCCGAGACGCCCGAACCGCTCGCCGCGCTCCACGCGCTGGCGAGCCTGCCCGAAGCCGCCCGCGGGGGCCATCGCCGATGATCCGCCTGCTGAACCTCCTGGCGGTCGCCGGCCTCGTGGCCTCAGCGATCTACGCCTACTCGATCAAGTACGACACGCTCTACCAGGGCGGTCAGGTCTCGAAGCTGCAGACCGCGCTCCACAAGGAGCGTCAGGCGATCGCGGTTTTGCGCGCCGAGTGGCAGCTTCTGACCAGGCCGGACCGGCTGCAGGCGGCGGTGGACAAGCACCTCGCCCTGGAGCCGATCGGCACCAGCCACCTGGCCCGCCTGTCGGACCTGCCGGCCCGCCCGGAGCGCGGCGACGAGA
Organism: Methylobacterium sp. J-072; assembly: GCF_022829425.1. Classification (NCBI taxonomy): domain Bacteria; kingdom Pseudomonadati; phylum Pseudomonadota; class Alphaproteobacteria; order Hyphomicrobiales; family Methylobacteriaceae; genus Methylobacterium; species Methylobacterium sp. J-072. Next base: position 37,163 of record NZ_JAKSYK010000174.1, read on the forward strand.
TCGGCCGGCTGCTCGCCGCGACGGCGACGCCCAAGGACAAGGGCACGGCCGAGCCGCGCACCACCGGTGCGATCACCCGCACCGTCACCACGACCCGCACCCCGAATACCGCTTCGAGGTAATCACCCGTGTCCGAAGACGCCGACCACACCCGAGACGCGGCAGCCGAGGCGCAGATCTCGGAGCATGACGTACAGGCCCAAGAGGCATTGGCCGAAGAGGCATCGGTGCACGCGGCGCCGGCTCACGACGCGGTGCACTACGCCGTGTCCGAGCAGGATGCCGCCGCGCTCGAGGCCGCCGCCCGGGCGCTGCACCCGGACATGCGCGCCGCCCGCGCCAAGGCGTTCGTGCGCAGCATGTTCCGGCTCGCCATCGAGCGCTCGCACATGCGCGTCGCCCTGGTCGGGCTGGTCTTCGTCGCGGTGTTCGGGACGATCTCGGCCAAGCTCCTGATGATGGCCGTGTTCGGCGATCCGCCCAGCCAGGAGCACCGGGTCGCGGCCGCCTCCTCGACGGCGTTCCGCCCCGACATCGTCGACCGCAACGGCGAGATCCTGGCCACCGACATCCGCACCGTTTCGGTCTTCGCCGAGCCCGGCAACATCTACGACAAGGACGAGGCGGTCGAGCTGCTCACGGCCGTCCTGCCGGAACTCAACGCCTCGGAGCTGCGGGCCAAGCTGTCCTCGCGCAAGGACAAGAAGGGCGCCGGCTTCGTCTGGGTGAAGCGCGAGCTGACCCCGAAGCAGCAGGCCGAGGTCCACCGGCTCGGCATCCCCGGCATCGGCTTCCTGCCCGACCACAAGCGGGTCTACCCGAACGGCACCGCCGCCGCCCACATCCTCGGCGCGACCAACCTCGACGGCGTCGGCATCGCCGGCATGGAGAAGTACATCGATTCCACCGGCCTGCAGGCGCTCAACAGCTTCGGGCTGGTCAACAAGCAGGCCGACCTGAAGCCGGTGCAGCTCTCCATCGACCTGCGCGCCCAGTTCGCGGTGCGCGACGAACTGGCCTGGGGCATCGACCACTTCAAGGCGAAGGCCGGCGCCTCGATGATCCTCGACGTGAAGACTGGCGAGGTCATCGCCCTGGTCTCGATGCCGGACTTCGACCCGAACGACCCGAAGGACGCGCTCTCGCCCGACCGGATCAACCGCATGAATGTCGGCGTCTACGAGATGGGCTCGACCTTCAAGGCGATGACGCTGGCCATGGCGCTCGATTCCGGCAAGTACAACGTCAACTCGACCTTCGACACCCGCGGCGGCGTGCTGAATTGGGGCCGGCAGAAGATCCACGAGTATCACGGCACCAACCGGCTCATCACCATGCCGGAGGTGTTCACCCACTCCTCCAACATCGGCTCGGCCAAGATGGCTCTGGGCGTGGGCGTACCCGGCCACAAGGCGTTCCTGAAGAAGATGGGCCTGCTCGACCGGCTGCGGACCGAGCTGCCCGAGAGCGCGGCCCCGATCGTCCCGTCCCGCTGGAGCGAGATCAACACCATCACCATCGCGTTCGGCCACGGCATCGCGGTAGCGCCGATCCAGGCGGCCGCCGCGGTGGCGGCGATCGCCAATGGCGGCGACCTGATCACCCCGACCTTCCTGAAGGCAGCCCCCGACGACAAGGCGCGCGCCACGCACGTGCTCTCCGGCCAGACCTCCGAGGCGATGCGCTACATCATGCGCCTCAACGCCGCCGAGGGCTCGGCCAAGAAGGCGGCGGTCCCGTACTACTTCGTCGGCGGCAAGACCGGCACCGCCGAGAAGGTGATCGGCGGGCGCTACATCCACAACCGCTTGTTCACCACCTTCATGGCGGCGGCGCCGATGAACGACCCCAAGTACCTGTTCGTGACGATCATGGACGAGCCGCAGGGCCTGCCGGAATCGGGCGGCTACGCCACCGCGGCGTGGAACTCCGGCGTCGTCACCGGCAAGGTGATCGAGCGGGTCGCGCCGATCCTCGGCCTGCCGCCGCAATTCGAGCCGCCGGTCCGGCCGTTCCCCCAAATGGTCAAGCTCAACGCCTACCACGTCAACCAGCTGGGCGGCCCGTGAGCAGCCGCCTCGCCAACCTCTTTCCAGAGGCCGCCGATCCGGCCGCCGACCTGATGGTGTCGGCGCTCACCGCCGACAGCCGGAAGGTCGCGCCGGGCGGCGTGTTCGTCGCCGTGCCGGGCACCCAGGCCGACGGTCGCCTGTTTGCCGCCCAGGCCGCCGGACGCGGCGCCGTCGCAGTGGCCGGGGAGGGGGATCGCCCGGCCGACCTGCCCGAGGCTGTCGCCTGGATCGCGGTTCCGGATGCCCGCCGGGCCTTGGCCCTCGCCGCAGCCCGGCTCGCCGGCGCGCAGCCCGGGGCCGTAGTCGCGGTCACCGGCACGGCTGGAAAAAGCTCGGTCGCCGATTTCGTGCGCCAGATCCTGGCCCGGCTCGGCCGCGACGCCGCGAGCCTCGGCACCGTCGGGATCGTCACCAGCCGTGGCGCGGAATACGGTTCGCTCACGACTCCCGACCCGGTGACGCTGCACCAGACCCTGGCGCGCCTCGCCCGGGAGGGGGTGACCGAGCTTGCCATGGAGGCGTCTTCCCACGGGATCGAGCAGCGCCGCCTCGACGGCGTGCGGCTGACCGCGGCGGGCTTCACCAATCTCGGCCGTGACCACCTCGACTACCATGCGAGCATCGAGGAATATCTCGCGGCCAAGCTGCGCCTGTTCACGGAGTTGCTGCCGGAAGGCTGCCCGGTGATCGTGAACGCCGACGGCGCCTATGCGGATCAGGTGATCGCGGCAGCCGAAGGCGCCGGGCGGCCGGTTCGCACGGTCGGGCGCGCGGGAACGGAGATCCGCCTCGTCTCGGCGAAGACCGAGGGCTTCGCCCAGGCCGTCACGCTCCTGCATTCGGGCGTGACCCGGACGGTGCGTCTTCCGCTGGTCGGCGATTTCCAGGTCGCGAACGCTCTGGTGGCGGCCGGCCTGGCGCTCGCGACACCGGCCGGTGCCGCCGAGCCGGCGGGCGTGTTCGCGGCCCTCGACCATCTCACCGGCGTGCCGGGCCGGATGGAGCGGGTCGGCGAGGCGCGGGGCGGCCTGTGCCTGGTCGATTACGCGCACAAGCCGGAGGCGCTGGAGAGCGTGCTGACCGCCCTGCGGCCGTTCGCGTCCGGCCGGCTCGTGGTCGTGTTCGGCTGCGGCGGCGACCGCGACCGGGGCAAGCGACCGCTCATGGGGGCGATCGCCGCGCGGCTGGCCGATGTCGCGATCGTCACCGACGACAACCCGCGCACCGAGGATCCTTCGACGATACGCCGGGCGATCCTCGAAGCCGCTCCAGCGGCTGAGGAAATCGGCGACCGAGCGGCCGCAATTCACGAAGCGGTGCGCCGCCTCGGACCCGGCGACGTGCTGGTGGTGGCCGGCAAAGGCCATGAAACCGGCCAGATCGTGGGAGATCGCACCCTGCCGTTCTCGGACCACGAGGTCCTGCGTGCTGCGATCGCCGAGGCCGCACGCTGATGGCGCGGCCGGATGGGGACCGGGGGCTGACCATGACCGCACTCTGGACCCGCGACGCACTCGAAGCCGCCACCGGCGGGCGCCTGATCGGCGCGGACCGCCCGGTCACGGGCGCCTCGATCGACACTCGCACGATCGAGGCGGGCGACCTGTTCTTCGCCATACGGGGCGAGGCCCGCGACGGCCACGATTTCGTCGCCGACGCGCTGGGGCGCGGGGCCGGCGCTGCGGTGGTGAGCGAGGCCCGCGCCGGCGATCTGTCGGCACACGGGCCCCTGCTGGCGGTCCCGGAACTGGGCGCCGACCCGGTCCTGACCGCCATGACGCGTCTCGGCGAAGCCGCAAGGGCGCGCACCGACGCCCAGATCGTGGCGGTGACCGGCTCGGTCGGCAAGACCGGGACCAAGGAGGCCCTGCGCCACGTCCTCGCCGCGCAGGGCGAGACCCATGCCTCGGCGGCCTCCTACAACAACCATTGGGGCGTGCCCCTGACGCTCGCCCGGATGCCGCAAGCCACCCGCTACGGCGTGTTCGAGATCGGCATGAACCACCCGGCCGAGATCGTGCCGCTCACCGCCCAGGTCCGCCCCGACATCGCGCTGATCACCACGGTCGAGCCGGTGCATATCGAGCATTTCGCCTCGGTCTCGGCGATCGCCGACGCCAAGGGCGAGATCTTTTCCGGCCTCGAGCCCGGTGGCGTCGCGATCATCAACCGCGACAGCGCGCATTTCGAGCGCCTTCTCGCCCATGCGCGGGCCTCGCGCGCCGGCCGGGTCATCAGCTTCGGCGAGCATCCGGAGGCCGACGTGAGGGCGCAAAAAATCGTGCTGCGCCCCGACCTGTCGGTGGTCGACGCCGTGGTGATGGGCCAGCCCGTCACCTACAAGCTCGGCACCGCCGGGCGGCACGCAGCCCTGAACTCCCTCGGCGTGATGGCCGTCATCCACGCGCTGGGTGCCGATCTCGCCGAGGCGGCCCTGTCGCTGGCCGGATTGAGTCCGCCGGTCGGGCGCGGCGAGCGCACCGCGCTCGAGATCGAAGGCGGCACCGCCTACCTGGTCGACGAGAGCTACAACGCCAACCCGGCCTCGGTCCGGGCCGCGATCGCGACGCTCGCCGGCATCGAGACCGGCCCGCGCGGCCGCCGCATCGCGGTGCTGGGCGACATGCTGGAACTCGGCGCGGCCTCCGCCGACCTGCATCGCGGCCTCGCAGAGGCGATCGAGGCCGCCCGGATCGATCTGGTCTTCGCCTCCGGGCCGCTGATGCGCAACCTGTTCGAGGCGCTGCCGGTGAGCCGCCGCGGCGGCGTCGCCGACACCGCCGCCGACCTGATCGAGCCGCTGACCCGCAACCTCCGGTCCGGCGACGCCGTGATGGTCAAGGGATCGAACGGCAGCCGCATGGGGCGGATTGTCGATGTGCTGAAAGCCCGCTACGCGATCGACCCGGCGCGGCGCGGAACGGCCGCCGCCCCGTGATCCGCCTCATGATCGGCACGCCCGAGCGTTCGCGACGATCGGTGCCGCCCCCTGAAACCCGCGCCTGAACAAAGGGGCCGAGCGCCCGGATGCTGTATCTTCTCTCGGAACTGAGCGGCACGTTCTCGCCGCTCAACGTCTTCCGCTACATCACCTTCCGCACTGGCGGCGCGCTGTTCACGGCGGGCCTGTTCGTGTTCTGGTTCGGGCCGTGGATCATCTCCCTGCTGCGCCTGCGCCAGGGCAAGGGCCAGCCGATCCGCGAGGACGGGCCGCAGACCCATCTGCTGACCAAGCGCGGCACGCCGACCATGGGCGGGCTGATGATCCTGGCGGGCGCCGTCGTGGCGATCCTGCTCTGGGCCAACCCGCGCAATCACTACGTCTGGGTGACCCTGACCGTCACCCTCGGCTTCGGGGCGATCGGCTTCTACGACGACTACCTCAAGGTGACGAAGCAGTCGCACAAGGGCTTTTCCGGCAAGTTCCGGCTGTCGCTGGAAGCGATGATCGCCATCGCGGCCTGCACGATCATCTCGGTCTACTCGCCCGCCGCGCTCCAGAACCAGCTCGCCTTCCCGGTCTTCAAGGACGCGCTGCTGAACCTCGGCTGGTTCTACGCCCTGTTCGGGGCCTTCGTGATCGTCGGCGCCGGCAATTCCGTGAACATGACCGACGGCCTCGACGGCCTGGCGATCGTGCCGGTGATGATCGCCTGCGGCACCTTCGGGATCATCGCGTATCTCGTCGGCAACTCGTTCACCGCGAGCTACCTCCAGGTGAACTACGTCCGCGACAGCGGCGAACTCGCCGTGGTCTGCGGCGCGGTGATCGGGGCGGGCCTCGGCTTCCTGTGGTTCAACGCGCCGCCGGCGCAGATCTTCATGGGCGACACCGGCTCCCTGGCGCTGGGCGGCCTGCTCGGCACCATCGCGGTGGCGACCAAGCACGAGATCGTCCTGGCGATCGTCGGCGGCTTGTTCGTGCTGGAGATGATGTCGGTGATCATCCAGGTCGCCTCGTTCAAGCTCACCGGCAAGCGCGTCTTCCGGATGGCGCCGATCCACCACCATTTCGAGCAGAAGGGCTGGAAGGAGCCGCAGGTCGTGATCCGGTTCTGGATCATCGCGGTGATCCTGGCGCTCGCGGGCCTGGCGACCCTGAAGCTGCGCTGAGAAACTGTGCTAACCTCCCGGCCGAGATGGTTGATCCCACTCAGGCCCTCATCCTGAGGCGCAGCCGCGCAGCGGATGCCTCGAAGGAGCCCTCCAGCCGGCCGCGCGATCCCTGGAGGGCTCCTTCGAGGCTGCTGCGCAGCACCTCAGGATGAGGGGATTGAGTGGGATTGGCGGCGTTCCCACGTTGAATTGAGTTTCGCATGACACCCGTCACCGTCTTCGCGGGCCAAAAGGTCGCCCTGTTCGGGCTCGGCGGCTCGGGGCTGGCCACGGCCAATGCGCTGAAGGCCGGGGGCGCCGAGGTCTTTGCCTGGGACGACAACGCCGAGAGCGTCGCACGTGCACAGGATGCGGGGATCGGCACGCAGGATCTGCGCGAAGCCGACTGGTCCGGCGTCATCGCCCTGGTGCTCAGCCCCGGCGTACCCCTGACCCATCCGGAGCCGCACTGGACCGTCCGGCTGGCCCGCGAGGCCGGGATCGAGATCATCGGCGATATCGAGCTGTTCTGCCGGGAGCGCCGGGCGCGGGCCCCCGAGGCGCCGTTCGTGGCGATCACCGGCACCAACGGCAAGTCGACCACCACGGCGCTGATCGCCCACGTGCTGGCCCAGGCCGGGCGCGACGTGCAGATGGGCGGCAATATCGGCACCGCGATCCTGTCGCTGGAGCCGCCGGATGCCGGCCGCGTCCACGTGATCGAGATGTCGTCGTTCCAGATCGACCTGACCCCCAGCCTCGACCCCACGGTCGGCGTGCTGATGAACATCACGCCGGACCATCTCGACCGCCACGGCACGATGGAGCAATACGCCGCCATCAAGGAGCGCCTGATCTCCGGATCGGGCCTCGCGGTGGTCGGCATCGACGACGGCCCGAGCCGGGCCATCGCCGACCGGCGCACGGGCGACCTCGTGCGCGTCCACGTGCCGACCGGCGAGGTGCTCTGCACCGACGCCCTGACGGTGCGCGACGGCATCGTCCGCGATCCCGACGGCACGGCCTTGGCCGACGTTAACGGCATCGGCTCGCTGCGCGGTGCCCACAATTGGCAGAACGCCGCCGTGGCGGTGGCGGTCGCCCGGGCGCTCGGCCTGACTGGCGAGGCGATCCAGGCCGGCCTCTCGTCCTTTCCGGGCCTGCCGCACCGGATGGAGGAGGTCGGGCGCCGCGGCGCCGTGCTGTTCGTCAACGATTCCAAGGCGACCAACGCGGATTCCACCGAGAAGGCGCTCACGGCTTTCCGGGACATCCACTGGATCCTCGGCGGCAAGGCCAAGGAAGGCGGGATCTTCCCGCTGGTGCCGTATTTCCAGCGGGTCGCCCATGCCTACCTGATCGGTGCAGCCTCGGACGCCTTCGCGGCGACGCTCGAAGGCGTCGTACCCTATACCCGGTGCGAGACCCTGGAAATCGCGGTCCCCAAGGCCGCCGAGAACGCCGCCGCCTCGGGTGCCCCGGAGCCGGTGGTGCTGCTCTCGCCGGCCTGCGCCTCCTACGACCAGTTCCGCAATTTCGAGATTCGCGGCGACCGGTTCCGGGAGCTGGTGCAGGCGCTGCCCTGAGGGCGTCGATCGTCCGGGTTTCAAAAGGTCGAGACCTTTTGCGGGTCCAGGGCAGAGCCCTGGTGTCGGGCTTCGCCCGATGCATCAGGGGCTCTGCCCCCGAACCCCGCCAAAGGGCTGAGCCCTTTGGGATCCCAGTACCAGCCCGTCAGCGCGCGAGAACCTTGGCGGCGTCCCGGGTGGTGGCGACCGCCTGCGAGACATCGGCGACGGCCTGGGCAATCGCCCCGATATTGCCGGTGATCGCCGAGACCGCGCCGGCGGCGCTCTGCATGCTTTCGGCGAGGTCGCGGGTCACCGCGCTCTGCTCCTCGATCGCCGCCGCGGTGGAGACCACGGTCTCGCGCATCACCGTGACCGAGGTCCCGATCGAGCCCAAAGCCACCACGACCTCCTGCGAGACCTGCTGAACGCTGGCGATCTCGCTGTTGATCTGCCCGGTGGCGCGGGCCGCCTGGTCGGCGAGCGCCTTCACCTCGCTGGCCACCACCGCGAAGCCGCGGCCGGCCGCGCCGGCACGCGCGGCCTCGATGGTGGCGTTGAGCGCCAGCAGGTTGATCTGCCCGGCGATGCTCTGGATCAGGCCGACGATGCTGGACATCGCGGCGGCGCTGTCGGCGAGCCGCTTGGTGTGGCCGTCCGCCTCCTGCACGCAGGCATAGGCGGTATCGGTAGCGCCCTGGGAGCGGACGATGCTCTGGGACATCTCGGCGACGGAGGCGGCGAGTTCCTCGGCGGCCGCCGCCACGGTCTGGACGTTGCCGGAGGTCGAATCCGCGGCCGTCCCGGCGAGGCGGGCGGCGTCAGTGGAATGCAGGACCGCGTGTTCGATCGCGCCGAAATTGCTGTCGATCAGCGTCCGAAGGTCGGCCAGCAGGCGGACCTGCTCGGTGATGTCGGTGGCGAACTTCACCACCTTGTAGGGCCGGCCGGCGGCGTCGAGGATCGGGTTGTAGGACGCCTGGATCCAGACCTCGCGCCCGTCCTTGCCGAGGCGGCGGAACTGGGCGGCCTGATAGGTGCCGTTCCGGAGCGCGGCCCAGAACGCCCGGTAGGCCTCGCTGTCCCGGTAGCCGGGCTCGACGAACAGGCTGTGGTGCTGCCCGACCACCGCGTCGCGGCCGTAGCCCATCACGGCGAGGAAATTGTCGTTGGCCTCGATCACCATGCCGTCGAGGTCGAAGGCGATCACCGCCTGCACCTTGTGGATCGCCGCGATCTGGCCGGCGCGGTCGGCCTCCTCGGTGCGCTGCCGGGTGATGTCGGTGGCGAACTTCACCACCTTGTAGGGCCGCCCCCGGGCATCGAGCATCGGGTTGTAGGAGGCCTGGATCCAGATCGGGCGGCCGCCGCGGCCGACCCGCCGGAACTGGCCCGACTCGAACGCGCCGGCGCGCAGGCGCTCCCAGAAGGCCTGGTAGTCCGGCGAGTCCCGGTAGCTCGGCTCGACGAACAGGCTGTGATGCTGTCCGACCACCTCCGGCAGGGTGTAGCCGACCGCATCGAGGAAATTGCCGTTCGCCGACAGGATACGCCCATCGAGATCGAACTCGATCATCCCCTGGACGCGGTCGAGGGCAGCCAGCTTGGCCTGCGCTTCACGGACCTTCAGAGCAGCGAACATGGCGGGTCGGCTTCTGCTGTGCGGATCGGGCCTGGCAAAGCGGGACGTTCGACGGGCCGCTTACCGATCCTGGAGGGAATGCATCTCAGGGTTGCACTGCGGGAATTAACATTCGATGACCTCAGCCAAAGTACAGCTTTGGCGAATACGGTAGTTCTTGCCGCGTGCCGGGGCCGCCGGATCGCGGGCCTCGGCCGGCCATAAGGCTCCGTTTACCATTCCGCCACAGGATCCGGCCCGACCCACGCGGACCGGACTCCGCGCGGCCTGGAGTTCGGTGCCCGGCATGATCTCTCGCGCGGAACGCACACCGCTGACCGACTGGTGGTGGACGGTGGACCGCGGGCTGCTCGCGGCGCTGTTCGCGCTGATGGTGGCCGGCCTGGTCTTCCTGATGGGCGGCGGCCCGCCGGTCGCCGAGCGCATCGGCCTGCCGACCTTCTACTTCCTCAACCGGCAGGCCCTGTACCTGGCGCCGACCATCCTGCTGATCTGCGCGGTCTCGTTCCTGTCCCTGCGCGGGGTCCGGCGGCTGGCGCTGGTCACCTGGATCTGCGGCGTCGCGCTCTGCCTGCTGGCCGGCAAGTTCGGCCCGGAGATCAAGGGCGCGCATCGCTGGATCCAGTTCGGGCCGATCGGCCTGCAGCCGTCGGAATTCGTCAAACCGGCCTTCGTGGTGGTCGCCGCCTGGGCGTTCTCGGAGGGCGCGCAGCGCCGCGACATGCCGGGCGGATTCCTGGCGATGCTGCTCCTGCCGGTCACCATCGTGCCGCTGCTGCTGCAGCCGGATTTCGGCCAGACCATGCTGATCACCATGGTGTGGTGCGCGCTGTTCTTCGTCGCCGGCCTGCACCTGATCTGGGTGGCGCTGCTCGGCGTGCTGGGCCTCGGCGGCGTGTTCGCGGCCTACCTGTTCTTCCACCACGTCCGCGAGCGCTTCAACAAGTTCCTCGATCGCGATTCCGGCGGCGGCTTCCAGGATTTCTGGTCGCGGGAATCGTTCCGCTCGGGCGGCTGGTTCGGCACCGGCCCGGGCGAGGGGGTGGCCAAGCGGCACCTTCCGGACGCACATACCGACTTCATCTTCTCCGTCACCGGCGAGGAGTTCGGCGTGATCGTCTGCCTCTGCCTCGTAGGCCTGTTCGCCTTCATCGTGCTGCGCGGCCTCAAGCTGGCGCGGCGCACCGACGACACCTTCTCGCGCCTCGCGATCACCGGCCTCACCACCCTGTTCGGGCTCCAGGCCTGCATCAACATGGCGGTGAACACCCAGCTGATGCCGGCCAAGGGCATGACCCTGCCGTTCGTCTCCTTCGGCGGCTCGTCGATGATCTCGCTGGCGCTGGGCACCGGCTTCCTGGTCGCCTTGACCCGCAAGCGCCCGCGCACCGTCCTGCTCAGTCAGAAGCCGCCCGGCACCGCGTCGGCGACCGTCGCCGGGGTGATGCGGTGACGGTCTTCACCCCCACGATCCTGCTCTGCGCGGGCGGCACCGGCGGCCACCTGTTCCCGGCCGAGAGCCTCGCCCATGCGCTGCGCGCCCGGGGGATCCGGGTCGCGCTCGCCACCGACGCAAGGGTCGACGCGATTGCGAGCGAGTTCCCGGCCTCCGAGGTGATCACGATCGCCTCGGCGACGCCCTCGGGCCGCTCGCCGCTGAAACGGGCGAGCGCCGTGCTGACGCTCGGACGCGGCTTCGGCGTCGCCGCCAAGGAGATCCGGCGGATCAACCCGGCCGCGATCGTCGGCTTCGGCGGGTACCCGACCGTGCCGCCGGTGCTCGCCGGCCAGATCCTGCGGGTGCCGACGGTGCTGCACGAGCAGAACGCCGTGATGGGCCGAGCCAACGCCTTCCTGGCGCGCGGCGCGCGCACCATCGCCACCGGCTTCAAGGAGGTCCGGGGCGTGCCCGACAAAGCGCGCGCGCCGCGCATCCATACCGGCAACCCGCTCCGCCCGGCCGTGATCGAGGCGGCCAAGATCCCGTATCCGACGCTTGGCGACGGCGACGCCCTGCACCTCCTTGTGTTCGGCGGCAGCCAGGGCGCCCGGGTCATGGGTGAGGTCGTGCCCGAGGCGATCGAGCGCCTGCCCGCTCCTTTGCGCGCCCGCCTGCACCTCGTCCAGCAGGTCCGGCCCGAGGACCTGACCGCGGTGCAGAACCGCTACCTCGCCCTCGGGCTCGCCGGGCTCGAGGCGGCGCCGTTCTTCAAGGACCTGCCGGCCCGCATGGCCGCGAGCCACCTCGTGGTCTCGCGTTCGGGCGCTTCGACGGTCTCGGAACTCGCCGCGATCGGCCGGCCCTCGATCCTGGTGCCGCTGCCCGGCTCCCTCGATCAGGACCAGGCTGCCAACGCCGCGACCCTCGAGGCGATCGGCGCGGCGCTGGCCCTGAAGCAGACCGCGTTCACGCCGGATCGCCTCGCGGCCGAGCTGGTGGCGTGCTTCGAGACGCCGGCAAAATTGACCGCGGCGGCCGATGCGGCCAGAAGCGCCGGCATTCACGATGCCGCCGAGCGGCTGGCCGAGGTCGTCATCCAGACGGCCAGCCGCTTCTAGCACTGGGGTTTCCAAAGGGCTCAGCCCTTTGGCGGGGTGTCGCGGCGAAGCCCCGACGGCAGGGCGCTGCCCTGTCCCCGCAAAAGGTCGCGGACCTTTTGAAACCATGACGTTACGGAAGGCACGAAACAGATGAAGCTGCCCGACAAGCTCGGCCCCATCCACTTCATCGGCATCGGCGGCATCGGCATGTCCGGCATCGCCGAGGTGATGAGCAACCTCGGCTACACGGTCCAGGGCTCCGACGCCTCGGACAACGCCAATGTCCGCCGGCTGGCCGAGAAAGGGATCCGCACCTTCGTCGGCCACCAGGCCGAGAACGTCGACGCGGCCGCCCTGGTGGTGGTCTCGACCGCGATCCGCCGGGACAACCCGGAGCTTCAAGCCGCCCGCGAGCGTCGCCTGCCGGTGGTCCGCCGCGCCGAGATGCTGGCCGAGCTGATGCGCTTCAAGTCCTGCGTCGCCATCGCGGGCACCCACGGCAAGACCACGACGACCTCGCTCGTCGCGACCCTGCTCGATGCCGGCAGCCTCGACCCGACCGTGATCAACGGCGGCATCATCAACGCCTACGGCACCAACGCCCGCATGGGCGAGGGCGACTGGATGGTGGTGGAGGCCGACGAATCCGACGGCACCTTCCTCAAGCTGCCGGCCGACGTCGCCATCGTCACCAACATCGACCCCGAGCATCTCGACCATTTCGGCTCGTTCGAGGCGGTGAAGGACGCGTTCCGGCGCTTCATCGACAACATCCCGTTCTACGGCTTCGCGGTGATGTGCACCGACCACCCGGTGGTGCAGGACATGGTCGGGCATATCGAGGACCGACGGATCATCACCTACGGCGAGAACCCCCAGGCCGACGTGCGCCTGCTCGACGTGGACCTGAAGGGCGGCCAGAGCCGCTTCCGCGTGATGATCCGCGACCGGCGCCCGGGCTTCCGCATGGAGATGGAAGACCTGGTCCTGCCGATGCCCGGCAAGCACAACGCGCTCAACGCCACCGCGGCTTTGGCTGTGGCGAACGAGCTCGGCGTCTCGCACGACGCGATCCGGCGGGCGCTCGCCGGGTTCGGCGGGGTCAAGCGCCGCTTCACCCGCACCGGCGAGTGGAACGGCGCCGCCATCTTCGACGATTACGGACACCATCCGGTGGAGATCAAGGCGGTGCTCAAGGCCGCCCGCGCTTCGACCGACGGCAACGTCATCGCGGTGGTGCAGCCACACCGCTACACCCGGCTGGCCTCGCTGTTCGACGATTTCTGCACCTGCTTCAACGACGCCGACACGGTGATCGTCGCCCCGGTCTACACGGCCGGCGAGGCGCCGATCGAAGGGATCGACCGCGACGCCCTGGTCTCCGGCCTGCGCTCCCGCGGCCACCGCGACGCCCGCCCCCTCGACCGGCCGGAGGAGCTGGCCGGGATCATCGCCGAACTCGCCAAGCCCAGCGACTACGTCGTGTGCCTGGGCGCCGGCACGATCACCCAGTGGGCCTATGCGCTCCCGGGCGAACTCGCCGCGCGGGGGAAATGAGGGGGATGGGCGTCGCTCAGACTGATTCCGGCACGAGGTCTTCGACGGCGACGTCGAGCACCCGTGCGAGCCGTTCGTAGACGGCAGGATCGGCCGTGCCCGCGCCCGTCTCCAGATCGGTGAGTTGCACCTCGGGCACCGCGCCGTCGCGTGCCAGCGCGGCGACCGTCATCCCCCGCCGGGCGCGCCAGAACGCCAGGGGGCTCGGGGCCGCGCGCAACGCATCGAGATCGGACTCGTCGAGGAGTTCTTCGTCGCCGGCGTTCAGGCGGCTCTGCGACTCATCGATGACGCGGGTGTCGAGCGTGTCCTCCGCCAGTTCGCGCAGCCGCTCGAACTCCGCCTCCGGCAGGATCACGATGGCCTCGCCGGCGGGCGTCCGGGTTCTGACGATGGTCACGGGCAGCATCCTAGCCGTAGATCGAGCCGCGCGGGCCGACGGCGTGGACAATGATCCGATCCGCCTCGATCGTGAAGACCGCGCGCCAATCTCCCACCCGCAATCGGTACCGGTCGCCCGCGCCCTTGAGAGCCTTCACATTATTGGCGAGGCTCGCAGGATCCTGCGCGTAGAGACGGAGCTTCTGACGGATCAGGTCTTCGGTCGCCTTCGGCATCCGAGTCAGGCTGCGGGCTGCCGCACGGGTAAAGACCAGGCTTCTGCCAGTATCCCTGCCCATCCCGCCCTGATTCCCTCAAGCGAGCCGGTTGATCCGGTCCAAAGCTTAGCATGACCGCATCGCTCCACGACCGAATCCGCGCCGCCGCGCCGGCCCTGCGCGGGCGCCTGCTCGCCGACCAGCCGCTGGCCGACCTCACCTGGTTCCGGGTCGGCGGCCCGGCCGAAGTTCTGTTCACCCCGGCCGACGAGGAGGATCTCGCGCTCCTGCTCGCCGTCCTGGAGCCCGACGTGCCGGTGACGGTGATCGGCCTCGGCTCGAACCTGATCGTCCGCGACGGCGGGGTGCCGGGCGTGGTGATCCGCCTCGGCGGCAAGGCGTTCGGCGGCATCGCGATCGATGGCGACACCCTGCAGGTCGGCACCGCCGTGCCGGATATGCGCCTCGCGAAGGCAGCGGCCGAGGCCGGGCTCGACGGGCTCGCCTTCTATCGGGGTATCCCGGGCTCCATCGGCGGCGCCCTGCGGATGAACGCCGGCGCCCACGGTGGCGAGACCACGGATGTGCTGGTCGAGGCCCACGGCATCGACCGGACCGGCGCGCTGCGCCGCTTCAGCCACGCCGCGATGGGCTTTTCCTACCGCCATTCCGATGCGCCCGAGGACGTGATCTTCACGCGCGCCCTGTTCCGCGGAAAGCCCGGCGACCGCGCCGCGATCGAGGCCGAGATGGAGCGCGTCACCGCCGCCCGCGAGGCCGCGCAGCCGATCCGCGAGCGCACCGGCGGCTCGACTTTCGCCAACCCGGAGGGGGGCAAGGCCTGGCAGTTGATCGACGCCGCTGGCTGCCGGGGCCTGACCCGGGGCGGCGCCCAGGTCTCGCCGATGCACTGCAACTTCCTGATCAACACCGGCGGCGCCACCGCCGCCGACATCGAGGGGCTGGGCGAGGAGGTCCGGCGCCGAGTTCGGGAGACCAGCGGGGTCGCGCTGCGCTGGGAGATCCGGCGGATCGGCGTGGATCCGACGATGGTAAGCCGGTAAGCTGTAAGTCGCGCCGGAGGGGCCTATGCGATGCCGGAAAAAATCGCGCGCACCGCCTATTCGAAAATTTCCGTGAAGAGCCAGACCGTGCTGCCCGCCGAGGTGCGCGAGCGTCTCGCCATCGGCCCGGGCGATCGACTGCGCTACCGGATCACGCCGGACGGCATCCAGATCGACAAGGCTCCGCCGGAAGGGGAGGATCCGTTCGTGGCGTTCACGGAATGGGGCGGCCCCATCGACGACGAAGACTATGCCGACCTCTGACGTCTCCGATTTCCCAGCCGCCTCCGTCGTGGTCGTGCCGTTCCCCTATTCGGACCGGCTGGCCGAGAAGCGGCGTCCCGCCCTCGTCGTCTCCGGCACTGCGGTCGCAGAGGCCGGCTATGTGTGGATCGCGATGATCACGAGCGCCCGAAACGCCGGCATGGCCGGCGACATTCCGATCGCTGAGCTTGGAGCGGCCGGTCTCGGCGTCGCCTCCGTGGTCCGTCCGCTGAAGATCGCCTGCATCGAACCCAACCGGATCCTCCGCCGCCTCGGCGCCTTGCATCCCGACGCGGCGGCGGCGGTCTATGCCGCGATCCATGGCATGGTCGGCCACGCGTGACCCGATCCTCGACCCAGCTTTCCCCGGAGCCCACCATGTCCAAGCACGTCGCCGTCCTCCTGGGCGGCACCTCCGCCGAGCGCGAGGTCTCGCTCAGTTCCGGCGCGGCCTGCGCCGCGGCGCTCGAAGGGGAGGGGTACCGGGTGACCCGGGTCGATGTCGGCCCGGATATCGCCTCCGTGCTCACGGAGCTGCGGCCGGACGTGGCCTTCAACGCCCTGCACGGCCCGGACGGCGAGGACGGCACGATCCAGGGCCTCTTGGAGATCCTGAAGATCCCCTACACCCATTCGGGCGTGCTCGCCTCGGCGCTCGCCATGAACAAGGAGCGGGCGAAGACCGTGATGCACGCCGCGGGGGTCGACGTGCCGGCGGGCCGGATCGTTAACCGCTTCGAGGCCGCAAAAAACCACCCGCTGCCGCCGCCCTACGTGGTCAAGCCGATCGCCGAAGGCTCCTCGGTTGGGGTCATCATCGTGCGCGACGGCCGGTCGCACCCGCCTCAGATCCTGGCCTCGGAAGAGTGGAAGTTCGGCGAGCAAGTCCTTGCAGAACCTTACATAGCCGGTCGCGAGCTCACCTGCGGGGTGATGGGCGACAAGGCCCTCGGGGTGATCGAGGTGAAGGCCTCCACGGGGGAGTGGTACGACTACGACGCGAAGTACGCCCCGGGGGGCTCGGTGCACGTGCTGCCGGCCGAACTTAAACCAAATGTTTACCAGCGTGTCCAAGAACTGTCGTTAACGGCGCATCAAGCACTGGGCTGCCGGGGCGTCAGCCGTGCCGACCTTCGCTACGACGACACACCGGGTGGAACCGGTCTGCTCGTGGTTCTGGAGGTCAACACGCAACCCGGCATGACCCAGACGAGCCTTGTGCCTGAGATGGCGGCCCATGCGGGCCTGGGTTTCGGTGAGCTCGTCCGATGGATGGTGGAGGACGCTTCTCTGAATCGCTGAGCGGCGGTGACGCTGCCGGTCGCAGCCTTCCTGCGCGCCTCCTCGGCGCCGCGCTGGATCGGCTCACCGGACGCGCTCCCGCCCGCTCCCTCTCGGTGCGCCGGTCCCGCAAGGGCCAGCAGCTGACCGGGCGCCTGCCGCGAGGCGTCGGCACTGTCGGCGTCGCCGTGTCCCTCGCCGCCGTGGCGCTCGCCGGCTTCGTGGCGAGCGGACGCTACGAGGCCTTCGTGACCGAGCAGGGCCGGCCCCTCGACATCGCCGCGCGGGTCCTCGGCTTCGGCGTCGAGCGCGTGACCATCTCGGGCATCTCGCGGATGTACGAGCGTGAGGTGTTGGCTGCCGCCGGGATCGACTGGCGCTCGTCCGTTCCGTTCCTGGACGTCGTCGCGGTGCGCGAGAAGCTGCTCGCCGTGCCGCTGATCGCCCAGGCCTCGGTCCGCAAGATCTACCCCAACGAGATCGCGATCACCCAGGTCGAGCGCGAGCCCGCCGCCCTCTGGCAGAAGAACGGCGAGATCAACGTGATCGCCGCCGACGGCACCGTGATCGACGCCATGCGGGACGACCGCTACGCCAGCCTGCCCCTGGTCGTCGGCGACGACGCCAACAACAAGCTTCCGGAATATCTCGCCCTGATCGCCGCCGCCGGGCCGCTCTCCGAGCGGATCAAGGCCGGGACCTACGTCTCCGGCCGCCGCTGGACGCTCAAGCTCGACGGTGTCGACGTGCGGCTGCCCGAGATCGACCCCGCCGCGGCGCTCGCGCGCCTCGTCCGGTTCGAGCGCGAGGCCGGCCTGCTCGAGAAGGACATCATCGCGGTGGACCTGCGCATGCCCGACCGCCTGGTGGTGCGCCTGACCGAGGAGGCCGCCGCCGCCCGCGCGGAAGCCCAGAAGGCGAAGAAGAAGGGCGCGGCCAGCTGATGCCCTTCACCGCGATCTCCGCCCGTCCCGCCTTCTGCGTCCGGTAGTGTCAATGCACAGCCAACACGGCCTCACGCCGCGACTGAAGCCGCTCTCGGCCCGACGCTCGACCACCCTCTCGGTGCTCGACATCGGTACCAGCAAGGTCGTCTGCCTCATCGCCGAGCTGCAGCCCGCCGAGGCGCTCTCGACCCTGCGCGGCCGGACGCACCTCGCCCGCATCATCGGCATCGGCCACCAGCGCTCCCTGGGGCTGAAAGGCGGGGCGATCGTCGATCTCGCCGCCGCCGAGGGCGCGATCCGCCAGGCGGTGCACGCTGCCGAGCGGATGGCGAAGGTCGAGGTCCAGTCGGTCATCGTCAACATGTCCGGCGGCCGGCTCGCCTCGCAGCATTTCCAAGCCCGGGTGAACGTCCGCTCCGGCACCGTCACCGGCAGCGATGTCGAGCGGGTGCTGGAGACGGCGAGTGCCCACGGCGTCAGCCCCGGCCGGGCCGTGCTGCACGCGCTCCCCACCGGCTACGCGCTGGACGGCCAGGGCGCGGTCATCGATCCGTCGGGGATGATCGGCGAGGCCCTCGGGGTCGATCTGCACGTCGTCACCAGCGAGCTCGCCGCCGCCCGCAACGTCATGCTGGCGGTGGAGCATTGCCACCTCGGGGTCGAGGCGGTGATCGCCACGCCCTACGCCGCCGGGCTCTCGGCCCTGGTCGACGACGAGGCCGAGATGGGCGTGTGCGTCGTCGACATGGGCGGCGGCACGACCAGCGTCGGGGTGTTCTCGGGCGGCCACCTCGTCCACGTGGACGCGGTCGCGGTCGGCGGCCATCACGTCACCATGGACATCGCCCGGGGCCTCTCGACCCGCATGGCCGCGGCCGAGCGGCTGAAGACCCTCTACGGCTCGGCCCTCTCCACCCCGTCCGACGAGCGCGACATGATCGCCGTGCACGGGGTCGGCGAGGACGAGGGCGAGGCCCCGGCCCACATCCCGCGCTCGCAGCTGGTGCGGATCATCAAGCCGCGGGTCGAGGAGGTGGTCGAGCTGGTCCGCGACCGTCTGCGCGATGCCGGCTTCGCCGCCCAGGCCGGGCGGCGGGTTGTCCTGACGGGCGGCGCCAGCCAGCTCGTGGGCCTGCCCGAGGTCGCCCGGCGCATCCTCCAGGGTCAGGTCCGGATCGGCCGCCCCCTGGGAATCCGGGGCCTGCCCGAGGCGGCCAAGGGACCGGCCTTCTCGGCCGCCGTCGGCCTGCTGGTCTACCCGCAGGTGGCGCATGCCGAGCACTTCGAGCCGCGGGGGCACGGCGCCTTCGCGGCCACGGGATCGGACCGGTACATCAACCGGGTCGGCCGCTGGCTCCGAGAGAGCTTCTAGGGTTTCACCCCCGCCCTCACGGGCGGGGGATCGAAAAAATATCGGCGCCGCAGCGCCGGACGGAAAGCAGAGTAAGCGAGAGGCTCGACACCATGGCCATTACCCTCCAGGCGCCGGACATCCGGGAACTCAAGCCCCGCATCACCGTCTTCGGTGTCGGCGGCGCAGGCGGCAACGCAGTCAACAACATGATCGAGTCGGGCCTGCTCGGCTGCGAGTTCGTGGTCGCCAACACCGACGCGCAGGCGCTCACCTCCTCGAAGGCGGAGCGGGTGATCCAGATGGGCCTGGGCGTCACCCAGGGTCTGGGCGCCGGCTCCCACCCGGAGGTCGGCTCCGCCGCCGCCGACGAGGTGATCGACGAGATCCGCGACCAGCTCTCGGGCGCCCACATGTGCTTCATCACCGCCGGCATGGGCGGCGGCACCGGCACCGGCGCCGCGCCGGTCATCGCCCGCACCGCCCGCGACATGGGCATCCTGACGGTCGGCGTCGTGACCAAGCCGTTCCAGTTCGAGGGCGTGCGCCGGATGCGCACCGCCGAGTCCGGCATCCAGGAGCTGCAGGCCGCGGTCGACACCCTGATCGTGATCCCGAACCAGAACCTGTTCCGGGTCGCCAACGAGAAGACCACCTTCGCCGACGCCTTCGCGATGGCCGACCAGGTGCTCTACTCGGGCGTCGCCTGCATCACCGACCTGATGGTGAAGGAGGGTCTCATCAACCTCGACTTCGCCGACGTCCGGGCGATCATGCGCGGCATGGGCAAGGCCATGATGGGCACCGGCGAGGCGTCGGGCGAGAAGCGCGCCAACCGCGCCGCCGAGGCCGCCATCGCCAACCCGCTCCTCGACGACGTCTCCATGAAGGGCGCCCGCGGCCTGCTGATCTCGATCACCGGCGGCTCGGACCTGACCCTGTACGAGCTCGACGAGGCCGCCACCCGCATCCGCGAGGAGGTCGATCAGGACGCCAACATCATCCTGGGCGCCACCTTCGACGAGAGCCTCGACGGCATCATCCGCGTCTCGGTGGTCGCCACCGGCATCGAGCCGCTGCTGATCTCGGCCAACGCGACCAACAACCCGGTCATCGCCGAGACCGAGCAGCGCATCGCCGAGGTCGCCGAGCGGCTGCGCGCGGAGGCCCGCGCCCGCGCGTCCTCGCCGGTTCCGAGCATCCGCACGGACTCGGTGGCCCAGGCCCCCGCACAGAACCCGGCGCCGGCCGCCCCGCAGCCGGCCCCCGAGGCCCGGACCGAGACCCGGTTCGAGGCCCCCGCGCCGGTCGCTCGTGACGAGGTCCTGCTCGCCCCGGCCCAGCCGCGCGCCGCCGCGCCGTTCGTCCCGGCTCCCGCCCCGCAGCAGGCCGAGCCCGCGCCGCAGTTCCAGGCCGGCCCGTTCGTGCCGCCGCGTCCGGCAGCCCCGGCCGCCGCGCCGCTCGCCCGCGCCCCGCGGATGCCGCAGATCCACGAGCTGCCGCCGATCGCCCAGAACCAGATCCTGGCGAACCGGGCGGCCGAGGAAGCGGCACCCGAGTCCAAGCGGACCTCGCTGCTGCGCCGTCTCGCCACCGTCGGCTTCGGCGGCCGGCGCGACGAGATGGAGGGCGTGCCCGCCCCGCGGGCCGCGGCCCCGGTCGCGCCGCAGCCGCACATGGCGCAGCCCCAACTGGCCCAGCCGCAGCACCTGGCTCAGCCGCATGTGCCGCCGGCCCCGCGCGCTCCGCTTCCGCAGGCGCCGCAATACCGGCCGGCCCAGGGCGGCCTCGACGCCCAGGGCCGCATCGCGCCGCAGTCGCGGATGATGGACGACGACCAGCTCGAGATCCCGGCCTTCCTGCGCCGCCAGGCGAACTGAACGGCCTCGATCACCGACGAGACGTGGAGCCGGCGGGAAACCGCCGGCTCTTCGCGCTGCAGCGATACAACCTTTGATTGTCGATCTGGAGGACGGGAGTCACAGCACGGTTAACGTTTGTGACGCTATCCCCCGCTGCGTGATGCAGCCGTGCCACAGAATGGCCGTCGGTTAGCCACGCATTAACCAAGCTTTAAGCCTTTGTGCCGTCAGGTTTTTAGCGGCTCCAAGCAACAAGCGTGTCTGTAACAGAGCGTAAGAATCCGTGATTTGGCTGCCCTGTGCGGTGCAGCTATAGACACTCGCAGACCAATGAGACGCGCTGCAGGACACAACCTGATAGCGCGATAGGGGCTTCAAGCAGCGGACGGATCGGACAGTTTCCTCACCATCCCCGGTTCGGGATGGCGGGACCTGATCGCGGCCGGGGGCTAATGAATGCGAACGCATAAACAGACGACCCTGAAGGGGCCGGTGACGCTCTCGGGTGTAGGGGTCCATTCCGGGAACCCGGCCGAGATCACCATCCGGCCCGCGCCAGCCAATCACGGCATCGCGTTTCTTCGCACCAGCACCACCCACGGCAACGACCGCCTGATCAAGGCCCACCACGCCCTCGTCTCCGCCACCGAACTCTGCACCGTTATCGGTGACGTCGAGACCGGTGCCGTCGCCACCATCGAGCATCTGATGTCGGCCCTCTACGGATTGGGCGTCGACAACGCCCTGGTCGAGATCGACGGGCCTGAGATGCCGATCCTCGACGGGTCCGCCCTCCAATTCGTTCAAGCCATCGACTCGGTCGGGATCGCCTCCTGCGGCACGCCGCGCCGCTGGCTGAAGGTCCTGCGCCACGTCCGCATCGAGACCGGCCGCGCCTTCGCCGAGCTGCGCCCGATCGATCGGGGCTTCCGCCTCGACGTGGAGATCGATTTCGACAGCCCGGTGATCGGCCGCTCGCGCAAGGCGATGGACCTGTCGCCCGCCACCTATCGCCGCGAGATCGCCGGCGCCCGCACCTTCGGCATGATGAAGGACGTGGAGCGCTACTGGAAAGCCGGCTTCGCGCTGGGCGCCTCGCTGGAGAACACCGTCGCGGTCGGCGAGACCGCCGTGGTCAACCCCGAGGGCCTGCGCTTCCCGGACGAGTTCGTCCGCCACAAGATCCTCGACGCGGTCGGCGACCTCGCGCTGGCCGGCCTGCCGATCCAGGGGGCCTACCGCTCCTATTGCGGCGGCCACCGGATGAATGTGGGCGTGCTCTCCGCCCTGTTCGCCGACCGATCCAACTACGCCATCGTCGAGGCGCAAGGCTCGCGCCGCGAGACCGTGCTCTCGGAACTCGGCGTCGGCCTCGGCATCGCCGCCTTCGCCGGCGAGCTCTGATCCCGACCTGTCACCCGCGGGACACAGCCGGCAACTGATCCAGGCTGCCGCAGCCTTGCCGCTTTCGTGCCCGAATCAAACGTCACGGTTTAATGGTCCGTGAATGACGGGCACGGCCCGGTCGGGCCGGATCCACTCACGCGATGGCACGACGGCGCGGGACGTGCGCCGGTTCCGGGAAAGAGCGCCAGATGCCTGTCACCATTCGTCATCGCCGGGCGGCGGCCTTCATGGCGCCCCTCGTGGCCGTTCTCGGCCTGGGCCTCGGCGGCTGCGACTTCGACCCGACCAGCCTCTTCGCCGAGAAGTACAAACCCGAAGTCGTGCCGGATGTCCCGGCGGACAAGCTCTACAGCGAGGGCTTGGCCAAGCTGGAGGACAGCGACTACGAGGGCGCTGTCAAGAAGTTCGACAACCTCGACAAGCAGTACCAGTATTCCGAGTGGTCTCGGAAGGCGTTGCTGATGACGGCCTACGCCAATTACGAAGGCCAGAAATACGACGAGGCGATCAGCGCCGCGAAGCGGTACCTGCAGCGGCACCCGGCCAGCAAGGACGCGGCCTACGCGCAGTACCTGATGGCGATGTCGAACTATAAGCAGATCCCGGACGTGACCCGCGACCAGGACCGGTCCGAGAAGGCGCTGGTCGCTCTGCAGGAGCTGGTCCAGAAGTACCCGACCTCCGAGTACTCGGCCGACGCCCGCTCCAAGATCCAGATCACCCGCGACCAGCTCGCCGGCAAGGAGATGGAGGTCGGCCGCTTCTACCTGGAGCGGCGCAACTTCCCGGCCGCGATCAACCGGTTCCGCGACGTCGTCGCCAAGTACCAGACCACCCGCCACGCCGAAGAGGCGCTGGAGCGCCTGACCGAGGCGTACTGGGCGCTCGGCATCACCCAGGAGGCGCAGAACTCCGCGGCCGTGCTGGGGCACAACTTCCCCGACAGCCCCTGGTACAAGGACGCGCACGCGCTCCTGGCCACGGGCGGCGTCGAGCCCCGCGAGGAGAAGTCCTCGTTCCTCTCCAAAATCTACCGGACCGTGACCGGCAAGACCGCCTCGGCCGAGTGACCGAACCGGCGGGCCGCGGCCTGCCCCATCAAGCCCCAAGGCCCGGAGCCGCCGCTCCGGGCCTTTCTCGTCCGCGCAGCCCCGCGTCACCGGAGATGCGCCGCAACGCATTTTTGGGGTGAATCCGCGCCGCAGCGGCCTTATGTCTGCGGTCCCATCCTCAGGAATCCCGTCGCCGCATGCTGGCGCAGCTCGCGATCCGCGACATCGTTCTGATCGACAGGCTCGAACTGAATTTCCGGACGGGGCTGAGTGTCCTGACCGGAGAGACGGGCGCGGGTAAATCGATCCTGCTCGACGCCTTCGCCCTGGCCCTGGGCGGTCGCGGCGACGGTCGGCTCGTGCGCCACGGCGAGCCACAGGGCGGCGTCACCGCGGTGTTCGATCTGCCCCTGGATCACCCGGCACGCGCGATCGCGGCCGAGGCCGAGATCGACACCGAGGGCGACCTGATCCTGCGCCGGACCCAGATGGCCGACGGCCGCACTCGCGCCTTCGTCAACGACCAGCCGGTGGGCGTGCAGGTCCTGCGGGCGATCGGCGCGGCGCTCGTGGAGATCCACGGGCAGCACGACGACCGGGCCTTGGCCGACCCGGCCTCGCACCGGGCGATCCTCGACGCCTTCGGGGGCCTGCAGACCCAGCTGACCAAGGTCGCGGCGGCGGCGAAGGCCGTGCGCGCGGCGCGTGCCGAACTCGCCGAGCACCGCGCCCGCATCGATGCGGCCCGCAAGGAGGCCGACTTCCTGCGCCACGCCGTGGAGGAGCTCGCCACCCTGGCGCCGCAGCCCGGCGAGGAGGCCCAGCTCGCCGAGCGCCGCAGCGTCATGCAACAATCCGAAAAGGTCGCCCGCGAGCTGAACGAGGCCCTGGACGCGGTCGGCGGACCGCATTCGGGGATGCCGCACCTTTCGGCCGCCCTGCGAAAGCTCGAGCGCCGGGCCGGTCAGCTCCCGGCCCTGATCGATCCCTGCGTCAACGCCCTCGACGCCGCCATGGTCGCCCTCGACGAGGCACGCGCGGTGCTGGACGCCGCCGTCTCCGAGACCGAGTTCGACCCCCGCGACCTGGAGCGCGCGGAGGAGCGGCTGTTCGCGCTGCGCGCCGCTTCCCGCAAATACGATGTCCCGGCCGACGAGCTGGCCGCCCTGGCCGAGCGCTATGCCGGCGAGGTTGCGACCCTCGATGCCGGGGAGGCCGCCCTTGAAGGTCTGGAACAGGCCCGCGCCAAGGCCGAAGCCGCCTATGCCGAGGCGGCGGAAAAACTCAGCGCCGGCCGCCGCCGGGCGGCCAAGCAGCTCGACGCCGCCGTGAAGGCCGAGCTGCCGCCGCTGAAGCTGGAGCGTGCCCGCTTCATCACCGAGATCGCCACCGACCCGGAGGCGCGCGATCCGGCCGGCATCGATCGCGTCGAGTTCTGGGCGCAGACCAATCCCGGCACCAAGCCCGGCCCGATGATGAAGGTCGCCTCCGGCGGCGAGTTGTCGCGCTTCATGTTGGCCCTGAAGGTGGTGCTCGCCGACAAGGGCTCAGCTCCGACCCTGATCTTCGACGAGATCGATACCGGCGTCGGCGGCGCGGTGGCCGACGCGATCGGCCTGCGCCTCGCCCGGCTGGCCAGCACCGTGCAGGTGGTGGCGGTGACCCATGCGCCCCAGGTCGCGGCCCGCGCGAGCACACATTTCCTGATCGCCAAGGCCCCCGTGAAGGGCGCCGGCCGCGTCGCCACCCGGGTGGCGAGCCTGCCCGTGGCCGAGCGCCGCGAGGAGATCGCCCGGATGCTGGCGGGCGCCACGGTGACCGACGAGGCCCGGGCGGCGGCGGCCCGGCTGCTCCAGGGCGCGGATGCGTGAACGCACGTCAACCTTAACCGTTGGTTGAGTGTAACGCTTCATTAACCATTTTTGACGAGACTGATTGCATCCCGGGACCGTGGTCAGGAGCGCGCGGTTGAAGGGCGGGAGGAACGCATGAAGCCGTCAATCGTCGCGTCCGAGGGGCGCCCGCATCCGGGTCGGTCCCTCAAACAGGCGATCGATACCCAGCAGCTCGGGCTGACGCTCCGCACCGTCTACGAGGGCAGCGTCGACAGGCAGCCGATCACCGACACCCACGTGGAACTGCTCCTGCGCCTGCGCCAGAAGGAGCGGGAGCTTCGTCGGGCCGGATAAGGCTCCCGTCCGGGACGCATCATCCCCGAATCAGTTTTCGTTTCCGCGGAAAGTATTTTTCGGACACATCGCCGAGCGCTACCAGCGCCGCGAACCGGGCCGCCGACGGTATTCCGCCGCCCGGATCTGGGTCAGGATCCGATCGAGATCCACCAGAAGTTCGGCCTCCTCGACGCGCGCCTGGGCGATGGCGTCGGCATCGGTGCCGAAGCGCTGGCGCGCCTGCGCCAAGGTCAGCGCGCGCTCCACAGCCTCACGGTCGGCATGCAGCGCTAGCCATGCGGCGTCCGAACCTGCCGCATCGGGACCTTTCTCTGCGTCGGTCCCCTGGTCAGCCACGATCCGAACACCTTCCTGAAGCCGCGGGCAGCATCGTCCGCCGATCGGCCGGGGCCGACACCGGGCTTGAACGCGCGAGCGCCCCGAACCGTGCCGTCTTTGGTGCGGCGCGGTGTCATGGCGGTGTCATCTCTCTGTCGTAACGCCCGGCCCATCGGGCGGCCGGCGCCGGGTCTCTTGGAAGACCGGACGCACAGCTCTGCCGCGGGCATGGGCTTGCCGGCAGGGAGGCGCAGGCTTTCGCCCGACGGCAACGGAGATACCCTTGAGACCCTTCGCTTACGCGCTCGCCGTCGGCCTCGCGACGGTTCAGTTGGCGTCCGCGGCACTCGCTGCCGATATCACGGGTGCCGGCGCCACGTTCCCGTTCCCGGTCTACTCCAAGTGGGCCGAAGCCTACCGCAAGGAGACCGGCTCCGGACTGAATTACCAGTCCATCGGCTCGGGCGGCGGCATCAAGCAGATCCAGGCCAAGACCGTCGATTTCGGCGCCACCGACGCGCCGCTCAAGGGCGAGCAGCTGGCCAAGGACGGCCTCGTCCAGTTCCCGACCGTGATGGGCGGCGTCGTGCCGGTGGTGAACATCGCCGGCCTCGAGCCCGGCAAGCTGAAGCTCACCGGCGACATCCTGGCCGACATCTACGCCGGCAAGATCTCGAAGTGGTCCGATCCGCGGATCGCGAAGCTCAACGAGGGCCTGAAGCTCCCCGACGCCACCATCACCCCGGTCTACCGGTCGGACGCTTCGGGCACGACCAACATCTTCACCACCTACCTGTCCCAGGCCTCCGAGACCTGGAAGAAGGAATACGGCGCGGCCACCACGATCTCCTGGCCGGTCGGGCAGGGCGGCAAGGGCAACGAGGGCGTGACCGCCACCGTGAAGCAGGTGCCGAACGCCGTCGGCTACGTCGAATCCGCCTACGCCAAGCAGAACAAGCTCGCTTACGCCCTGCTGCAGAACAAGGCCGGCAAGTATCCGCAGCCGGAAGACAAGGCATTCCAGGCGGCTGCCGCCAGCGCGGACTGGAAGTCGGCGCCGGGCTTCGGTATCTCGCTGACCAACCAGCCGGGCGACGACGCGTGGCCGATCACGGCGGCGACGTTCATCCTTGTCCACAAGGAACCGGCTGATCCGGCCAAGGCCGCCGATACGCTCAAGTTCTTCGATTGGGCCTACAAGAACGGCGACAAGCTCGCCTCGGACCTCGATTACGTCCCGCTTCCGGACAACGTCGTCGGTCTGATCCACGAAGAGTGGAAATCCGTGAAGGGTAAGGACGGTAAGCCCGTCTTCAACATGTGAGTGAGACGGGGAGGGGGTGTGTCGCCCCCTCCCTCGCGCCGCGGCCCGCACCGCGCTACCACGCCCCCTTCGCAGAGAATCGCGGATGCCCGCTTTGACCGAGACGATTGCCCTCGCACGACCCCGCGCCGCCGCCGCGCGCAAAGGGCCGAGCCGGAGCCTCGACACCCTGTTCCGGGTCTGCTCCTACGGCGCGGCCTTGTTCGTGCTCGTCGTGCTCGCCGGAATCCTGGGGTCGATCCTGTACGGCGGCTGGCCCGCCTTCCGCGAATTCGGCTTCGCCTTCCTGACCTCGAGCGCCTGGAACGTTGGGACCGAGCAGTACGGCTCCCTGGTCGCCGTGATCGGCACCGTGGCCTCCGCCACCCTGGCGCTGCTGATCGGCGTGCCGGTCTCCCTGGGGATCGCCGTCTACCTTACCCAGCTCTGCCCGGGCTGGGCGCGCAAGCCGGTGGCGATGACCATCGAGCTGCTCGCCGCGGTGCCGAGCATCATCTACGGCATGTGGGGCCTGTTCGTGTTCGCGCCGCTCTTCGCGCGCTTCATCCAGATCCCGGTTTCCAACCTTGTCGAGGGCATGCCGATCGTTGGCACGCTGTTCTACGCCCGGGTGCCGTCCGGCGTTGGCGTGTTCACCGCCGGCATCATCCTGGCGATCATGATCGTGCCGTTCATCGCATCGATCGCCCGCGACATGCTCGACCAGATCCCCACCGTCCTGCGCGAGAGCGCCTACGGGATCGGCTGCACCACCTGGGAGGTGGTCCGCCACGTGCTGGTGCCGCAGGCCTCCGTCTCGATCATCGGGGCGATCATGCTCGGGCTCGGGCGGGCGCTCGGCGAGACGATGGCGGTGACCTTCGTGATCGGCAACGCCAACCGCCTCTCCGCCTCGATCTTCGACCCGAGCTCCACCATCGCGTCGCGCATCGCCAACGAGTTCAACGAGGCGGACGGTCTCCAGCTCAACGCGCTGATGGCTCTGGGCTGCATCCTGTTCGTCATCACCTTCGTGGTGCTCATCATCGCCCGGCTGCTGACGCGCCGCGTCAAGGCTGCCTGAGGAGGGCTCACGATGGACGCGTCCAACCCCATGACCCTCTCCGAATCTGCACCGCGCCGCACGGGGCGCGTCCGCTCCAGCCGGCGGATCGCCGACCGGGTGCTGCGGACCGCTTGCCTCGTCGCCACGATCGTCGGCGCCGTGGTGCTCGGCTCGATCCTGCTGATGCTGATCATCCAGGGCGTGCAGGGCTTCACGCCCGCCATGTTCACGCACCCGACCCCGGGGCCCGGCTCCGAGGGCGGCGGCATCGCCAACGCGATCCTCGGCAGCCTGGTGCTCACCGGGATCGGGATCACGATCGCGACGCCGATCGGCGTCATGGCCGGGACCTACCTGGCCGAGTACGGCCGGTTCTCCAAGATCGCCGGGCTGATCCGCTTCCTCAACGACATCCTGCTCTCGGCGCCCTCGATCCTGATCGGCCTGTTCGTCTACACCCTGATGGTGCGGCCGATGGGGACCTATTCGGGCTGGGCCGGCGGCGTGGCGCTCGCGATCATCGCCGTGCCGGTGATCGTGCGGACCACCGAGGACATGATGCGCCTGGTGCCGGGCACCCTGCGCGAGGCCGGGGCGGCGCTCGGCGCCCCGCCCTCGACGGTGATCATGAGCGTCACGTGGCGGGCGGCCTCGGCCGGCATCGTCACCGGGATCATCCTGGCCCTGGCCCGGATCGCCGGCGAGACCGCGCCGCTGCTGTTCACGGCGCTCAACAACAATTCCTGGTTCTCGCCCGACTTGATGGGCGGCGTCGCGAACCTGCCGGTGATGATCTACCAGTTCGCCCTCTCGCCCTACCCGAACTGGCAGAGCCTCGCCTGGGCCGGGGCGCTCCTGATCACCGCGACGATCCTGGTGCTGTCGATCATCGCCCGTCTCGTCATCAAGCCGCAGATGTCGCGCTAGACGTCTGGTTTTGCATCATCTTTCCCGAAAGCCGGAAGCCACCTTTCGGGCTGATGCTTTGAGACCCTTCTCGAGGACACGACGATGAACGCCGCCTCCGCGATCCCCACGGTCGATCTCACCCGCAACCACGCCAACGAGGGCGGGGCGGTCCGGATCGCCGTGAAGGGTTTGAACTTCTACTACGGCAGCTTCCACGGGCTGAAGAACGTCGACATCAACTTCCACGACCGGCAGGTCACGGCTTTGATCGGACCGTCCGGCTGTGGCAAGTCCACCCTGCTGCGCTGCTTCAACCGGATCTACAGCCTCTACCCGGAGCAGCGGGCCGAGGGGCAGATCCTGCTCGACGGCCAGAACGTGCTCGACCCCTCCGTCGACCTGAACGAGTTGCGCGCGCGCATCGGCATGGTGTTCCAGAAGCCGACGCCGTTCCCGATGTCGATCTACGACAACGTCGCCTTCGGGCTGCGTCTCTACGAGAAGCTGCCGAAATCCGAACTCGACGGGCGGGTGGAGCAGGCTTTGCGCAAGTCCGCCCTCTGGGATGAGGTCAAGGACAAGTTGCGCCAGGCCGGCACCGGGCTCTCGGGCGGACAGCAGCAGCGCCTGTGCATCGCGCGCACCGTGGCCCAGAGCCCGGAGGTGATCCTGTTCGACGAGCCGACCTCGGCGCTCGACCCGATCTCCACCGGCCGCATCGAGGAGTTGATCGAGCAGCTGCGCGACGAATTCACCATCGTCATCGTGACCCACAACATGCAGCAGGCGGCGCGCATCTCGCAGTTCACCGCCTTCATGTATCTCGGTGAACTGATCGAGTTCGGCCCGACCAACCGGATGTTCATGAATCCTGTCGAGCAGCGGACGCAGGATTACATCACCGGTCGCTTCGGCTAAGCATTCGCCGTAAAGTAGAGTACCGTTCCGGCGCCCATTCGGATGCCGCCCACAAGACTTGGAGCCGCGCCCGATCGCAAGGCTGCCGGTGCGGCTCCGGAACATGCTGCGTTGATCCGGGAACATCGGCTTGGTTCAGCCGATTGTGGTTGGGTGTTGGGTTTGGGACATCGATCCTCAACTCTCCGTCTTATGTCCTAGACTGCGCAAGGGATTGGATACCGGGGAACGCGCCGCGGTATCCGTGCTCGGAGCGGCGGGTTTCCGCCAGACCTCGCGGATCAAGGTTTGCGGGACGCCATCGAAGGATCCACCATGCCCGGCCATATCGTCAGCTCCTACGACACCGACCTGGATGACCTCCGCCGCTCGATTTCCGAGATGGGCGGCGTCGCCGAGAAGATGGCCGCCGAGGCGACCGACGCCCTGGTTCGCCGGGACGACACCCTCGCCCAGGCGGTGATCCTCGCAGACAAGCGGCTCGACGCGCTCCAGCGCGATATCGAGGAGCGGGCCGTGCTGCTCATCGCCCGGCGCCAGCCGCTGGCGATCGACCTGCGCGAGACCATCTCGGCGATCCGCGTCTCCGGCGACCTCGAGCGGATCGGCGACCTCGCCAAGAACGTCGCCAAGCGCGTCGTCGCGATCTCCGATCAGGCGCCCGCCCAGAAGATCGTGCTCGGCGTGCGCCACATGAGCGACCTCGCCGAGGCGCAGCTCAAGGACATCCTGGACGCCTATGCCAGCCGCGACGTCAAGGCCGCCTACGATGTCTGGGAACGGGATGGCGAGATCGACGCCCTGTACAATTCGCTGTTCCGCGAACTCCTGACCTACATGATGGAGGATCCGCGCAACATCTCGTTCTGCACGCATCTGCTGTTCTGCGCCAAGAACGTCGAGCGGATCGGCGACCACACCACCAACATCGCCGAGACGATCCACTACCTCGCCACCGGCGAGACGCTGGCGGGTGAGCGGCCGAAGAACGATGCGTCGAATTACGCGACGGTCGGCCCCGCCGCCACGGCCCCGTGACCCGCGGACCGCGTTGCGTCCGGGCAGCGCGCAATCCTCCTGTGGGGCAGAGTCAGATTGAGGGCGCGGGCGGGTTGAGGGAGCGCGGCGTCTGCCGCACCATCGTCCCGTCCGGGCGATCCGGCGCGGGCGAGCCGTCCGGTGCCGTCTACGGAACAGGTTATCGAACGTGAGCATGCAAGTCCTGATCGTCGAGGACGAGGAGGCCCTGACCACCCTGCTGCGCTACAACCTCGAAGCCGAGGGTTTTCTGGTGGATTCCGCCACGCGCGGCGACGACGCGGAGCTGCTTCTGGCCGAGCGCACGCCCGATCTCGTTCTGCTCGACTGGATGTTGCCGGGCCTCTCGGGGATCGAACTGTGCCGCCGCATCCGGGCCCGGCGCGAGACCGAGCGGCTACCGGTGATCATGCTCACCGCCCGGGGCGAGGAGGGCGATCGGGTCCGGGGCCTCGGCACGGGTGCCGACGACTACATCGTCAA
Source organism: Methylobacterium sp. J-072 (assembly GCF_022829425.1). Classification (NCBI taxonomy): domain Bacteria; kingdom Pseudomonadati; phylum Pseudomonadota; class Alphaproteobacteria; order Hyphomicrobiales; family Methylobacteriaceae; genus Methylobacterium; species Methylobacterium sp. J-072. The sequence continues at coordinate 68,692 of NZ_JAKSYK010000174.1, forward strand.
GCCGTTCTCGGTCCCGGAGCTGCTCGCCCGGGTGCGGGCGCTGCTGCGCCGGGCCAAGCCCTCCCATGTGGCGGATCGTCTGGCAGCGGGCGACATCGAGCTCGACCGCACCGGCCATCGGGTCCGCCGCGCCGGCGAGGAACTCCATCTCGGCCCGACCGAGTTCCGGCTGCTCGAATTCCTGATGCTGGCGCCTGGCCGGGTCTTCTCCCGCGAGCAGCTCCTCGACGGGGTCTGGGGCCACGACGTCTATATCGACGAGCGCACCGTGGACGTGCATGTCGGGCGCCTGCGCAAGGCGCTCAACGCCCCGCGGCAGGCCGACCCGATCCGCACGGTTCGAGGCTCGGGCTACGCTTTCGACGAGACGTTTTTGCTGGAAGCCTAGCGCGCCGTTCCGGTCAGCGGACCAGCGCCGCGTTCTTGCCGGCAGCCGGCACCATCTCCAGGGCCGACAGAACCGTCCCCTCGGTGAGGATCTGCGGCAGCACCTGCGGCTCGCCGGTCCCCGTGTAGAGCAGGTACAGCGGCACGCCGCTGCGCCCGTGCGTCTCCAGGAGGCGGGTGATCTCGGGGTTCTGGTTGGTCCAGTCGCCCATTAGGTAGGTGACACCCCTGTCCGCCATCGCTGTCCGCACCGCCTTGGTCGAGAGCGAGGTCGTCTCGTTGACCGCGCAGGTGATGCACCACGCAGCGGTCATGTTCACGAAGACCGGCCGGTGCTCGTTCACCAGGGTGTCGAGGCGGGCCTGGGTGAACGGCTCGATGCCGTTGGCGGCCGCTTGGGCAGCTGGGGCGGCCCGGTCGCGGTCGAGGGTCAGGGTGAGCGCCGCGACAGCCACGATCGTCAGCGCTGCAAGCCCTTGGACGATCCGCCCGACCCGCGGAGCCGTAGCGCGCCCGTGTTCCCAGGCCCAGGCGGCGAAGCCCACCAGCACCAGGCCGATCAGCGCGGCGAGCAGCCCCTGCGGACCGACCTGCTGCGCCAGGACCCAGACCAGCCACGCCACCGTGGCGTAGACCGGGAAGGCCAGGACCTGCTTCAGGGTCTCCATCCAGGCGCCCGGCCGCGGCAGCGCCCGCAGGGCCGGCGGCCACAGGGTGAGCGCCAGGAAGGGCAGGGCGAGGCCGAGCCCGAGGCTCGCGAACACCGCGAGGGCGACGCCGGCGCTCTGCGTCAGGGCAAAGCCCACCGCCGAGCCCATGAACGGCGCCGTGCAGGGGGTCGCCACCAGGGTCGCGAGGACGCCCGTGAAGAACGAACCGCTGAGCCCCGAGCGCCGGGCCAGCCCGTCGCCGAGGCCGGCGAGACGCCCGCCGAGATGGAACACACCCGACAGGCTCAAGCCCATCGCGAGAAGTAAGTAAGCAAGCCCGGCCACCACGGCCGGCGATTGCAACTGAAATCCCCAGCCGATCGCCGCCCCGCCGCCCTTGAGGGCGAGCAACAGACCGGCCAGCCCGAGGAAGCTCGCCAGCACGCCGGCTGTGTAGGCGAGGCCGTGCAGCCGGACCCGGGCGGCGCTCTCGCCCGCGTGCCGCACAAGGCCAAGCACCTTGATCGACAGGACCGGGAAGACACAGGGCATCAGGTTGAGGATCAGGCCGCCGAGGAAGGCGAGCCCGGCCGCGGTCGCCAGCGTCAGCGCGTCGAACGCGGGGGTGGGCGGCGGCGTCGCCAAGGTCTCGGCCGCCACCGCCGAGGCCGGCGGGACCGGCTCGTCCCCGTACGCGAAGGCGAGGCGATGCGTGCCGGCGCCGGTCGCCTCCTCGACGGTCAGCACCCCCGGCAGGGCGGCCGGTGCCGGCTCGGCCGGGTTGCTCCGGGCGAGCGTGAGATGCAGGCCGGATTCGTCGATCGCCATCACCTGGGCGGCGGCGTTGTCGATCGCGGTCTCGGAATAGGGGAAGAAGGCCACGCCCTTGATGGTCTCGGGCTTGAGGCCGGCCGCGGCAAAATCGAGTTGCAGCGTGTCGCCCTGGCTCGAGAGGCGCACAGGCCAGAGCGCCGGGGCGGGCAGGGCGGCCCGGGCGCGCTCGAACAGGGCGGTCTGGCCCGCGTCCGGCCGGGGCTCGCCCGCCGGCAGGGTCAGGGCGAGATCGGCGGAGCCGGGCACGCATTCGGTCTCGCAGACCAGATAGGTCAGCTTGGCCTGGATCCGCACCGGATCGGCCGGGTCGAGGCTCGGCGGCGGCGTGACCGGCACGAGCAGCGTGACCTCGCCCTCGTAGCCGTAATTCATCAGCGTCGCGATCGCGATGCGCTCAGGCGCCGGCCACTGGATCGCGCCCGCGTTGAATCCCGCCGGCAGGGTCCAGGTTACCTCCGGCGGCAGGCCGGAATCGCCCGGATTGCGCCAGTAGACGTGCCAGCCCGGCTTCACCTGCATCCGCACCGCCAGCGTGAACGGCTGCGCCCCGGCCACCGCCACCGGCTCGGCCACGAGGCTCGCCCGCACGAGATCGGGCGGCGTGCGGAAGCCCTGCGCCGACGCGGCCGACAGGCTCGCGGCGAGCATCAGGAGCAGGAAGGCGAGGCGGCGGATCATGCTGTCCCTTCGCGCGCGGAGCGCCCGCGGTTTCACCCGGATGTCTTCGGGACCGGGGCGGGCTTTTCCGTGACGAGGCCTCTTATAGCGCGGGGGTCAGCGCCCTGTCCTCCGCTCAGCGCGGTGAGGCCGAGACCATGACGCCGCTGGGGTCGCTCAGCGGGGCTCGAACAGGATGAGGTAGAGGAACGCCCGTCGCTGATCCGCCCTCAGATGGGCCAGCCGGTTGACCGCGGACCGGGCGGTCTGAAGCGCCGCCCGCGCGTCGGTTTGCAGGAACGACAGGGATGGATCGTAGTCGGCGGCGTGCCGCCGATCCTGCAATTCCGAAGCGGCCCCGGCAATCGTGATGACGTGACCACCAAATCCACCGGGCGGCTCATACCGCCTGATCTTCGGCTTGAGCGTCGCGGCCTGGAGATCGTTGCAGATGCTTTTCAAACGCTGGTGAGAGACTGAACGATACGCCAGCGTCCAGAGCGGATCCTTGCGCCGCGTCCGCCCCACCGCCTCGTCGGCCGCAGCCGTCAGGATCGCGTGAAACAGGCCGTAATAGGCGTTGGAGAAGGTACGGCGCAGATCAGCCTGCCGCAACGAGCCGCGGCCGATTTGGAGAAGAAGCGCATCTGCCTGGCTGAACAGATGCTCGGGATTAATCAGCGCCAAGTTCGTCGAGCTCGCGCTGCTCGGCATACTCGACGACCACGCGCAGCGTCTCGCCGGCCTTCTGCAAGGCTTTGCGGATAGCCAAGCCGGCATCAAGCAGCTTGTCGCCATCGAGCTGGTCGATCGCGTTGTCGGAGACGATCAGCTGGACGCGCCGAACGTCCTCGCCGTCGGAGCCTTCCATGTCGCCGAGGCGGACATCCTGCACCACGGCGCTGCCGAAGGATGCGTTGGCTGCCTTCTTCGCGACTTCGGCGAGATCTGGAGAACGTCTGGGCATGATCCGGCGACCTTCTACAATCCCGGCGGGTTCGCCTGCGACGAAACCGAACGCCCGATCAGCCAAGTCGTCCACACAATCTGTCGAGCCGGCCTCGGTCACACAAGGGCGCGAAGGCCATTCTCGGAGCGGCTTCCCCGCATTCAACCCGCCAGAGGCGCCGTCGCGCGTTCCAGCCACACGCGCGTTTCCGCGTCGACGAGCGGTGCCAGGATGTCACGCACCCGGGCGTGATAGGCGTCGATCCAAGTCCGCTCTTCCGGCGCGAGCAGGTCCGGGCGGATCAGCCGCCGGTCGTAGGGGGCGAGCGTCAGGGTCTCGAAGCCGAGCATCGGGCGCTCGCCGCCGGGGATCGCGCGCGGCTCGACCAGGATGAGGTTCTCGATCCGGATGCCGTAGGCGCCGGGCGCGTAGTAGCCCGGCTCGTTCGACAGGATCATGCCGGGCTCCAGCGCCACGGTCCCGGTCTTGGCGATGCGCTGCGGCCCCTCGTGCACGGACAGGAAGGCGCCGACGCCGTGGCCGGTGCCGTGATCGAAATCGAGCCCGGCCTGCCAGAGCGGGGCACGGGCGAAGGCGTCGATCTGGGCGCCGGTGGTGCCCTTCGGGAAGACCGCCCGGGCGATGGCGATGTGCCCCTTCAGTACCCGGGTGAAGCGGTCGCGCATCGCCTCCGTCGGTTCGCCGACCGCGACCGTCCGGGTGATGTCGGTGGTGCCGTCCGGGTATTGCGCGCCCGAATCGATCAGGAACAGCTCGCCCGGCCGCACGACCCGATCGCTGGCGCGGGTGACCCGGTAATGCACGATCGCGCCGTTCGGGCCGGAGCCCGAGATCGTCGGGAACGACACGTCGCGCAGGTCGCCGCCGGCTGCGCGGACATCCTCCAGAGCCTCCACGGCGGCGATCTCGCTCAAGCTCCCCGCGGCGGCGGCGCCGTCGAGCCAGGCCAGGAAGCGCACGACGCTGGCGCCGTCGCGGGTATGGGCGGCGCGGGCGCCTGCGATCTCGGCGGCGTTCTTGACCGCCTTCATGGCGGTGATCGGGTCCTTGCCGATATCGGCGGTCCCGCCCGCGGCCTCGATCTTCTCCTTCAGGGCGACGGCGCCCGTCGCGGCATCGACCCGGACGCGCACGCCGCTGAAGGAGCCGAGCCCGTCATCGAGGTCGGCCCGCGACAGGATCTCTGCGACCGGCGCCAGGGCCGTGCGCAAAGCCGGATCGACCTTGGGGGAAGACAGGAACAGCCGAGCCCGCCCCTCGCGGGGCAGGATCGCGTAGCCGAGCGCCAGGGGCGTATGGCCGACATCGGCGCCGCGCAGGTTGAATGCCCAGGCGAGGTTGTGCGGGTCCGAGATCACCAGGGCGTCGCAGCCGCCCTCGGCCAGGGCTTCGCGCACGCGGGTGAGTTTCTCAGCGACCGTCTCGCCCGCGAAGGCCTCGGGATGGATGACCACCGGCCCGGCGGGCGGCTTTGGCCGGCCAGCCCAGACGGCATCGACCAGGTTCGGCACCGCCCGCACCGAACCGCCGGCCTTCACCGCGGCCCGCTCCAGGCGCGCGACGCCGTCCGAGGTGTGCAGCCAGGGATCGTAGCCCAGCACCTGATCGCGCTTGAGGCTGTCGGCGATCCAGGCCTCGGCGGTCGATTCGGCCAGCGGCACCACGGTGACCACACCGGTATCGACCTGCTCGGGCGCCTGCAGGGTGTAGCGGCCATCGACGATCAGGGCTGCGGACTCCATGAGGATCACCGCCGTCCCGGCCGATCCGGTGAAGCCGGTGAGCCAGGCCAAACGCTCCGCGTCCGCGGGGACGTATTCGGATTGGTGCTCGTCGGCGCGAGGCACCACGAAGCCGTCCAGCGCCGCCTCGCGCAAAGCCGCGCGCAACGCCTCGATCCGCTCGGCGCCCTTGCGATGGCTCGGATCGTCGAAGGTCTGGAATCGGTGGCGGGGCGGACTGGGCTCTGTCATGCCGAGAGCCTATCGCCCGGCGGTCCATGATCGCAACCGCATCGGACCCATCGTGAGATCCATAGACGAAGCCATAACCTAGGGTTTAGCATCGCGGACAATCTTATCACGCCCGTTCTTTGCCCTATCTTCCCAGTCATGCCACGCCGCGTCTTCTACCGGATCAGCGACAGACCCGACGGCCTCTTCGACGCCATCACCACGATCGAGCCCGACACCGTGATTCGGCGCGACGGTTTCGGCTCGCTGGCGGAGGCCGAGGAGTGGGTCGACGGTTTGCGCGTCCTGATGGCGGCGTTGGGCGCTCCGGTGGCGCAGAGGGATGACGCGGAAAACTCGGCCGTTGAGACGACGTCGGAGGATTCAGCCTTGTTCAGGCAGTTGCGGACCGCGCGATAGGTGGCGCCCCGCCGATCAGGCGTCCGCGATCGGCAGATCCCGGGCTCGGCCGGTCGGGACGCCGTCATAGCCCTTCAGCCAGGCGATGCGGGCCGGCGACGCCGCCGGATAGGGACAGGCATCTTTCGGCCGGCCGCGGGCCCGAGCCTGCGCGCCCTCGGTGATGGGATCGGCGAGCGGATCGTGGTGCGGCGGCTGGCTCATGCCCGGGCAATGCGCCGGCCGGACGCCGGTTCAGCGCCGGGGCCGCTTCGCCGCACCGCCGCGGGCCAGGACCAGGGCGACCCAGCCCTCGATCAGGCCGTGCCGCACGAGGTGGAAACCCTGGTGGCGATAGGCCGAGAGCACGCCCGCCACGTCGCGTTCGATCAGCCCGGACAGGACCAGCACCCCCGCGGGGGCGACTACCCGGGACAGGGTCGGGGCAAGGCGCCGCAGGGGTCGCGCCAGGATGTTGGCGAAGACGAGGTCGAAGTGCCGCGGCCTGTCCGCGAGCCGGTGGCGCACGCCCGGCCCTTCGTAGAGCTTGAGGTAGGGTCCGAGACCGTTGAGACGCGCGTTCTCCCGGGCGGTGCGCACCGCCACGCCGTCGAGATCGCCGGCCACCACCGGCTGCCGCAGGGCCTTGGCGGCCGCAAAGGCCAGGATACCGGTCCCGGTACCCACATCCAGGACATGGGCCGGACGCCGCTGCTTCAGTTCAGAGACCAGGGCGTGCAGGCAGCCGAGGGTGGTGCCGTGATGGCCCGTGCCGAAGGCGAGGGCGGCCTCGATCTCGATCGGCAGGTCGTTGCCGCGCACCGCGTCGCGGTCGTGCGCGCCGTGGACGAGGAAGCGGCCGGCCCGGACCGGATTGAGCCCCTCCAAGGAGGTGCGGACCCAATCCTGCTGCTCGATGGTGCGGAACTCGGCCACGTCCGCTTCGTCCCCGATCACCGGGCGGATCAAGTCGCGGACGTAATCCTCGTCCGGCGCGTCGGCGAAGTAGGCTTCGAGCCGCCAGGTGCGGCCATCCGCATCCTCGAACGCCGCGACGGCGGTCTCGGTGGGATCGAACATCTCGCCCAGCAGATCCGTCATCGCCCGGGCCGACCGCTCGTCGGTCGTCAGGCGCAGGATGTGAGTCGGGCGGTGGGGCGGCAGACCTTCGAGCATGATGCCGGGCTGTAGCCCCGGAGCGCGCCGCATCACAGGGGCAGACGCGAAAAATCCGCATCCGGTGCCCCGATCTCGCAGCGCCGGAGACCAGGATTGCTGATTTGTTGCTGCTGCGACACATCTAACAATCGGCGCGCCGAAAACGATTTAAATCAGTTTCCGATCACAATTTCTCTGATTACAACAGTCTCGGCCTCCCCAAGGCTAGACCCTCAACTCTGGCGCGCCGATCTTCGTGAACCGGCGCGCCCGTTTTGATCAATGACAGCGCCACCATGAACTCATCCCTGCTCGTCAGCGTCGCCGTCACCCTCACCACGACCCTTGTGGTCACGCTTTGGGCCGTCCTGGTTGCGACCGGGATGACGCCGGCGCCCGATACCGAAACGCGCGAGCGGCGGGACATTCGGACCTGGTGAGCCGGAAATCCGGATTCGCGGCGGGGAGCGCCCAGGAATGCGGCAGGATGTCTGCGCGTTAACCACAGAATCCACCGATTGCCTGCGGAACCGGCGACAGGAGCCGGCGTTTTTGCCGGCTTTCGCCAGAGGCGTGATCGAGCAGGGTGCGTACAGCGTGACCAAGTCCAGGCGTTCCGGACCGCGCGGACCCGTCGTCGTCAACGACGGCGCCGTCCGTCCTTCACCGCGCGAGCGGCTCTTCGGCGGTCCGGCGCCGGACGGCCCGTTGCCGGGTCATCTCCTGGTCCTGCTGAGCCAGCTGCACCGCGCCGAGGCGGCGCCACGGGAGCGCCGGGAGACGCCGCACACGTGAACCCAGGGGGCCGTCTGGGCCGACAGCCTGAACGGCGCTTGGCCCGCGGGGGCGCCCGTCTTAAGGTCGATGGCGAAGGCGGCCTGCCGACGGGTCGCCCCAGGGGATGCCCGAGCCGATGCGACTCACCCGACGGATCTGGACCCTGCTCGCCGTGCTGGCCCTCGTGCCGGCGGCCGGCCCGACCCGAGCCGTCGATCCGGTCGTGGTCTTCGCGGCGGCGAGCCTGAAGAACGCGCTGGACGACGCGGCTGCCGGCTGGACGAAGGAGACCGGCAAGACCACCCGGATCTCCTATGCGGGCTCGAACGCGCTCGCCAAGCAGATCGAGGCCGGGGCACCGGCCGACCTGTTCATCTCGGCCGATCAGGCCTGGATGGACTATGCCGAGAAGGCCGGCAGCCTGAAGCCGGGCTCGCGCATCGACCTCCTGCGCAACGCGCTGGTGCTGGTCGCCTCCGGTCCGAAGAAGCCCGGCTCGGATCCGCGAGTCGCCCTGGCACCGGATCTCGGCTCGACGCTCACCCGGATCCTCGAGGGCGGCAAGCTGGCCATGGCCACGATCGACGCCGTCCCGGCCGGGAAATACGGCAAGGCCGCCCTCGAGAAACTCGGCGCCTGGGACTCCGTGAAGGGGCAGGTCGCGCAGGCCGAGAACGTCCGCGCCGCCCTGCTGCTCGTCGCCCGGGGCGAGGCGCCGCTGGGCATCGTCTACGCCACCGACGCGGCCGCAGATCCGAGCGTGCACGTGGTCGCGACCTTCCCGTCCGACAGCCACCCGCCGATCGTCTATCCCGCGGCCCTCCTCAAGGATTCGGCCAACCCGGATGCCGCCGCCCTGCTAACCTATCTGCGCGGCCCGGCAGCCCGGGGCTTCTTCGAACGCCAGGGCTTCACGGTGGTCGAGAAGCCCGGCGTCAGCCAGTAGCCGCCCGCGCCCACGGCCTTGCTCGGCCTGCCCCCCGACGCCTGGACGGCCGTCGCCCTGAGTCTGCGGGTGGCGAGCGTGGCGACGCTCGCGAGCCTGCTGCCCGGGCTCGCGGTGGCGTGGCTGCTGGCAAGGCGCCGGTTCCCCGGCCGCGCGCTCCTCGACGGGTTGGTCCACCTGCCGCTGATCCTGCCGCCGGTGGTGACCGGCTATCTGTTGCTTTTGGCGCTCGGCCGGCGCGGCGTCCTCGGCAGCGCGCTCGCGGAGATCGGCATCGTCTTCTCGTTCCGCTGGACCGGGGCGGCCCTGGCCTGCGCGGTGATGGGCTTCCCGCTGATGGTGCGGGCGATGCGGCTGTCGATCGAGGCGGTCGATCCCAAGCTCGAACAGGCGGCCGGCACCCTCGGGGCCGGCCCGCTCGCCGTGTTCCTCACCGTCACGCTGCCGCTGAGCCTGCCGGGCTGCATCGCGGGCGCCGTGCTCGCCTTCGCCAAGGCGATGGGCGAGTTCGGGGCGACGATCACCTTCGTGTCGAACATCCCCGGAGAGACCCAGACCCTGCCCTCGGCGATCTACACGCTGATCCAGGTCCCGGGTGGGGAGGGGCCGGCCCTGCGCCTGACCTTGATCTCGGTCGCCCTGTCGGTCACGGCCCTGCTGGTCTCGGAGTTCCTGGCGTCGCGCGTCGCGCGCCGGCTGAGGGCGGATTGAATGGCGGCCCGATCGACCGCGTGCTGGCGCGACCGCCGCTCAGGCATAGGCGTAGGGGCCGCCCCGCTCCAGGGCCTTTCGGTAGGCCGGGCGGGCATGGATGCGCGCGAGCCAAGCCTTAACCTGCGGCCCGGTGCCGGTTCCGCGGGCCGCGAAGGCTTCCAGAGGGAAGCTCATCATGATGTCGGCGGCGGTGAACGCCTCGCCACAGACATACGGCCGGTCGGCGAGTTCCTGCTCCCAGAACGCCGCGTGCCGCCGCAGGTCCGGATCGACGAAATTTTTAAGCACCGTCTCGGCGACCCGGCGGACCAGGGGCCGCAGCGCCCAAGGGCTCCCCGGCGCGAGGCGCGAAAAGACCAGCTTGAGCAGCAGCGGCGGCATGGCCGAGCCTTCGGCGTAGTGCAGCCAATAGGTGTAGCGCGCGCGCTCGGGCGTTCCCGGCGTGGGCACCAGGGCGCCCCCGGCCCGATCGGTCAGGTAGGTGACGATGGCGCCAGTCTCGGCCACCACGATCTCGTCCTCGGTGATGACCGGCGACTTGCCCAGCGGGTGGATGGAAGTGAGTTCCGGCGGCGCCCGCAGGGTCCGCGGATCCCGGGCGTAGCGCTTCACCGTGTAGGGCAGGCCGAGCTCTTCCAGCAGCCAGAGCACGCGCTGCGAGCGGCTGTTCTCGAGATGGTGGACGGTGATCATCGTGCGCGCTCCGTGGCGGGTGCCAACGCGCATCACCGCCTGCTGTGCCGCCGGGGGCGAATCGCGTGAGCATCAAGGTCGACCTCAACCTCCAGCGCGGCGCCTTCAGCCTGGAGGCAGCGTTCGAGGCCGGGCCGGGACTAACCGCTCTGTTCGGGCGCTCGGGCTCCGGCAAGACGACGCTGATCGACCTGATCGCCGGGCTGGCCCGGCCGGATCGCGGCCGGATCGTCGCCGACGGCGCCACGCTGGTGGACAGCGCGGCCGGCGTCTTCCTGCCGCCCCACCGGCGCCGGGTCGGGGTGGTGTTCCAGGATGCGCGGCTGTTCCCGCATCTCAGCGTGCGGAGCAATCTCGGCTACGGCCGCGTCTTCGGGCGCCAGCCCGCCGACCCGGCCGGATTCGCCGCGGTGACCGAAATGCTCGGGATCGGCCATCTCCTCGACCGGAGGCCCGCGGGCCTGTCCGGGGGCGAGCGCCAGCGGGTGGCGATCGGGCGAGCGCTGCTCGCCAAGCCGCGCCTGCTGCTGATGGATGAGCCGCTGGCGGCCCTGGACGAGGCCCGGAAGGCCGAGATCCTTCCCTATATCGAGCGCCTGCGCGACGAGGCCGGCGTGCCGATCGTCTATGTCAGCCATGCGGTCGCCGAGGTGGCGCGGCTCGCCACCACGGTGATCGTGCTGGAGGCGGGGCGCGTGGCCGCATCGGGTCCCGCCGAGGCGATCCTGCGCCGGGCCGACCTCGTTCCGGTCCATGAGGCGGAGGCGGGTGCGCTCCTCGACATGGTCGTCGGCGGGGCCGATCCGGAGACCGGACTCACCCGGCTCATGGGCCAAGCCGGGCAGCTGCTGGTGCCGGGCCTGGGCACGCGCCCGCTCGGGACCCGGCTGCGGGTGCGGATCCCCGCCCGCGACGTGCTGGTGGCGACCGAGCGCCCCCGGGGTTTGAGCGCGCGCAACATCCTCCCCGGCCGGATCGCGGCGCTGACCCCCGGCGGCGCCGAGGTGGCGGTGGAGATCGATTGCAACGGCGCGCTGATCGCCGCCCGCGTCACGGCGGTCGCGGTCCGCGAGCTGGGCTTGGCGCCGGGGCGCCCCGTCCACGCGGTGATCAAGAGCGCCGCCTTCGCCCCGTCGGAGATCGGGACGCTGCGGCCGGCCGTGGACATCTGACATCCGGTATTCGGCTCGAAACACTGGAATTCAGACAAACACTACAACCATTGATTAGAAAATCGATGCGACCATGGGTTGTGGCGCTGTCCAGGCGGCGTGCGTTCCGGAGGGCGTTTCGATGGGCTGGCTCCAGGTGCTTCGGCGAAACGGACGCTCCGGCTTGGGCTGCAGAAGCGGCAGCTCGGCGGTCGAATTCGCCCTTGTCGCGCCGGTGGTGCTGATGCTGTTTGCCGGCATCACCGCCTTCGGCATCTGCCTGGGCGCGGCCCACAATCTCCGTCAGATCGCCGCCGAGGCAGCCCGCGCCTCCATCGCCGGCGTCACCGATACCGAGCGCGCGACCCTGGCGCAGACCATGGTGACCCGCAGCCTCAGCAGCGGCGCGATGTTCCGTCCGGACAGCATCAAGGTCACGGTTGGCCCCGATCCGAACGATGCGACGCTCTACACCGTGACCGTGACCCTGGATGCCAACACGTTGGGCATCAACGTCTTCTCCAAGCTGATCCCGATGCTGCCCACGGTCTTGCGCAGCAGCATCAGCGTCCGGAAGGGCGGCCTGTGACCGGATGGCGGGCCGCCATTCGGGCGCGGCGCTTCGGCCGGGCCCAGGGCGGCAACGTCGTGATCCTGGTGGCGCTCGGCAGTTCCCTGCTGATGGGCGCCGGCGCCGTCGGGATCGATCTCGGGCAGGTGTTCCAGGCGCGGCGCAAGGCACAGGGCGCGGCCGATATCGCCGCGATGCTGGCGGCCATCGATCCGACCAAGGCGGACACGGTCGCGCGCCGTTCCCTGGTCGATAACGGTTTCGACCCGGCGCGCGCGACGGTTGCAACCGGCGGCTACGATGCCAGCACCCCCAACGTCGTTCCGGGCAGCCGCTTCAACTCTGGCGCGAGCCCTGCCAACGCCGTGCGGGTCGGCCTGTCGACCAATGTACCGGTGACCTTCGGCCGGGCGATCGGCTTGCCGGGCAGCGTGCCGATCCGGGTCACCGGCACCGCCGCCAGTGCGCAATTTGCGGCGTTCACGATCGGCTCGGGCACCGCGGCCCTGAGCGGCGGCATCGCCAACGCCGTTCTCGGCGCGTTGCTCGGAGCAAAGCTGTCGCTGGGCGTCGGCGACTACAACGCGCTGGCCGGCGCAAATGTCGACGGCCTGCGCGTCCTCGACGCTCTGTCGGCGAGCCTCAACCTGCAGGCGGCGAACTACACCGACATCGTCAAGGCGAATGCCAGCGTCGGCCAGTTGCTGATGGCGATGCGGGTCGCCGCGCAGGGCAATTCCGCCGCGGTCTCGGCCCTCTCCGGTATCCTCAACGCGCTGCCGAATGCCGGCAACCTCGTGCCGGTCGGCCAGGTCGATGCGCTGGGCGATGTCGCGGCCCTGGCCCCTGGGCGCGGTCTGGCCGGCCCGTCGCTGAGCCTGATGGACCTCGTGGCTGCCACCGCGTCGCTCGCCAACGGGCAGAACCAAGTGGCGATCGACCTCGGAGCCACCGTGCCGGGGCTGCTCTCCACGCGGCTGACCCTGGCGATCGGCGAGCGCCGCCGCAGCTCCGGCTGGGTCCGGCCCGGCAGCCCGAACGCCACGGTGAAGACCGCCCAAACCCGGCTGCTGATCGAGGCCACGGTCTCGGCCCCGCTCGGCCTCGGGACCGTCTCCATACCGATCTACGCTGAGGTCGCCTCCGCCCAGGCGACGCTCCGCACGCTCACCTGCTCGGGGGCCGGCGGCGGCCGCCAGGCCACCATCGAGGCCCAGACCGGACTCGCGACCCTCGCCATCGCCGCGGTGAACCGCGCCTCGATCAACGGCGGCACGACCAGCCCGGACCTGTCGCAGCCGGCCGTGCTGATCGCGCTGCCGCTGGTGAACATCGGCGGCCGGACGGTGACGAATATTGGCACGAATACCCAGACGCTCACCTTTACGGATGCCGACATCGCCAACCACACCGTGCGCACGGTGTCGTCGGCCAACGTCGCACAGTCGCTGACCGGCAGCCTGCTGGGCAATCTCAGCCTCAACCTGAACGGCTTCGGCCTGACCCCGCTGCTCCAGACCTCCCTCGCGACGACGCTGAGCCTCGCTGCCGCGCCCCTCGATCTGGTGCTCAACGGTGTCCTGCAGAGCCTAGGCCTGCGGATCGGCTACGCGGATGTCGAGATGGACGGCACCCTCTGCAGCCAGGCCGTGCTGGTGCAGTGACTGAGAGCGCTCGCCGCCGACGTGGATACCGGTTCGGCGTCAACGAGCGCGTTCAATCAAGGATTTAGAAGCCGTTCCCGATTGCAACGCGATCGGGAACGGCTCTGGCGATCCGGCTTCGGGCCGGGTCGCTCCACGCCGCGAGACGCTTAGCTTCCGACCGCTCAGTGACCGCGCCGGCCCCCGTTGCCGGCGGGCGTCTTGGCGATGCTCTGCCCGAGGCGCAGCAGCAGCATATCCACGAGGAGTTGCAGCTCCGAATCCGCCACGCCGTCGAGGGCATCGCGGCACTCGAGGGCCCGGTCGATCGCCACCGAGAGCGCGTCCAGGGGCTCGACGCGCGCCGGAGCATCCGCCTCGTCCTCGCGCCGATCGTCGGTCACGTCGATGATCAGGCCGTGCCCGGTCCGCCGGCTCGACGCGCTCGCCGGCACCCGGCCGCGGTCGAGGATCCAGCGGACCTGTCCGGACGGCGACAGCGTGCGGTACTCGGCCACGAACAAGCCGCCGCGCTCGCACACCGCCTGGAAGTGGCGCACCACGGCGGGCCGATCCTCGGGATGGATGCAGGATCGGGCGATCTCCAGGGGGATCGGGCGGCCGGCGAGGCCGGGATCGCCCGCCAGCACCTCCGCGGCGCCGGCATCCAGGATGCAGCGATCGGAGCGGGGCGACCACGACCAGGCACCGATGACGCCGGACGCGTCGAGGGCCGCGGGCAGATCGACCGGCAGGCCGCGCGTGCGCTTGATCGCGTCGACAACCATGGGCGATCTCCGAAACCGGCGTGCCCCTCGCACGCATCTTTCGTCGCTATACAACCCATGATGGAATTAAGAGGTGGTTAACTCAACACCGCAACCTAGCTTCTGTGCAGGTCATTCTACTGACCGAAAGAGACAATTTCGGCCGATCGGAGGGCAGAATTGCCTGTTCTATCTGATCCGCAAACGCGTGCAGGTTGTACTTTCCGGCGAGGCTTCAGCCGATCTGCGTGATGAGGGTAAACGCCCCGAACGCCAGCACTGCCCCGACGACGACGGCGAGCAGGATGAGCGCGGCCCGCGATTCCCGTATTTCCGGCGCCATAGGCCTCCCCGATCGTCCTGCCCGCTTCGGCGGGTCATGGTGCGCGACTTTGAACGCCAAAGTCGCACCGATCGGCTTGCCTGTCGACGGCGGGGCGGGGGATCGGGCGAAACGGCGCGTTGGCCGATACGAAGCGGCTTTTGACCGGTTCCGCAGCGCCGACCTATGGACGATCCGGCACGATGCCCCGGTGTTTCAGGGAGCGACCGATGCGAAGCGATGTCGAGTTCCATTCGGAGGGTCGGACGCTGCGCGGCTGGCGGAGCGAGACCTGGCGGTTCCGTTCTCGGTCTGGAGGCAACAGGCGCGCGTCCTGGCCGCGCTGCCCATGCTGGTCGGAGGCGGCTCGGTGACGGAAGCGGCCCTCACGTTGGGCTACGACAGCCCCAGCGCGTTCGCATCCATGTTCCGGCGCATGATCGGCGCCGCGCCCGCCGCCTACCGGGCCCGCAACGCGGATCCAGCGCCGCCATGATCGCGGATGGCGTCAGGCGTCCATCACGGGCGCCATTCCCGTTGACTTGGCAAAGCCACGCGTCCAAGTTTGTACCGATCGGTACAAACAGCGAGGACACGCCCATGTCGGACCGCCCGCCCTTTCCGCCCTTCACCGCGGAGACCGCTGCCCAAAAAGCCCGGATGGCCGAGGATGCCTGGAACGGGCGCGATCCCGAGCGGGTGTCACTCGCCTACACGCCGGACAGCGTCTGGCGGAACCGCAGCGAGTTCCTGACGGGGCGGGAGGCCATCGTGGCGTTCCTCCAGCGCAAATGGGCGCACGAGCGCGAGTACCGGCTGATCAAGGAGCTGTGGACCTGCGGCGGGGACCGGATCGCGGTGCGCTTCGCCTACGAGTGGCACGATGCGGCCGGGCAATGGTTCCGCTCGTACGGCAACGAGAATTGGGAGTTCGACGCGCACGGGCTGATGCGCCGCCGGATCGCCAGCATCAACGACCTGCCGATCGCCGCCTCCGACCGGAAATTCCATTGGCCGCTCGGCCGGCGCCCCGACGATCATCCCGGCCTGAGCGATCTCGGCCTCTAGCCGCGGTGACGGGGCGGACCGAGACGGTGCCGGCGCTCGCGGAAGTCTTTCGCGAGCACGGCTACGAAGGTGCCAGCTTGGCGCTGATCAGCCGGGCGACCGGCCTGGGCAAGGGCAGCCTGTATCACCTGTTCCCGGGGGGCAAGGCCGAGATGGCGGCCTGCGTGCTCGCCGAGATCGACGCCTGGTTCGAGGCCAACCTGTACCGCCCGCTGCGCGAGGCGGAACGGCCCGAGACGGCCATCTCAGCCATGTTCGAGGCCGTTCAGACCTACTTCCGGTCCGGACGGCGGGTCTGCCTTGTCGGCGTCCTGGCGCTCGGCAGCGGCCGCGACCTGTTCGCCGAGGCGGTGCGGGGCTACTTCGTCCGCTGGGTCGCCGCCCTGGCCGACGCCCTGCGGCGCACGGGGCACGACGCGGCTGCGAGCGCGGCGCTGGCGGAGGAGGTCGTCGCGCAGATCCAGGGGGCGATCGTGCTGGCGCGGGCGCTCGACGAGCCGGCGGTCTTCACCCGCGCGCTGGCCGCGCTGCGGTCACGGATCGCGACCGCAGCGGGCTGAGGCCGCGTCTCAGGCGGCGGTGCGACTCTCGACCATCCGGGCCAGGAAGGCGCTGCCGATCGGGATGACCGAATCGTCGAAATTGTAGCTGGCATTGTGCAGGCCCGGACCGGGGTTCGAGCCGAGCCAGACATAGGCGGCCGGCACTGCCTGGGCCATGTCGGCGAAATCCTCGCTGCCCATCTTCGGGGCCGCGTTCGCCTCGACCTGGTCGGGCCCGAGGAGCTCGGTCGCGACCGCGGTGGCGGCGGCCGCCTGTTCGGGCGCGTTCTCCAGGACGGAGAACTTGTCCTCGATCTGGACCGTGATCTCGGCGCCGTAGGCGGCCGCGAAGCCCGCGGCGAGCTCGCGCATCCGGGTCCCGGCGAGCGCCCGCAGCTCCCGATCGAAGGTGCGGATCGTGCCGGCGAGCTGGGCCGTCTCCGGGATGACGTTGTAGGCGGAGCCGGCCGAGATCCGGGTGATCGACAGCACGATCGACTTCAGCGGGTCGGCGTTGCGCGAGACGATCGACTGCAGCGCCTGGGCGAGCCCGGTGGCGATCACGATCGGGTCGATGCCCCCGTGCGGATGGGCGGCGTGGGCGCCCTTGCCGCGGATGTTGATGTCGAAGAAGTCGGCCGCCGCCATGAGCGCCCCCGGGCGCAGCTTGATCCGCCCGTGACCGCCGCCGGGCTGGTTGTGCAGCCCGTAGATCTCGTCACAGGGGAAGCGCTCGAACAGCCCGTCCTTCAGCATGGCCCGGGCGCCGCCGCGGCCCTCTTCGGCGGGCTGGAACACGAAGACGGCCGTACCGTCGAAGGCGCGGGTCTCGGCGAGGTAGCGCGCGGCGCCCACCAGCATCGTGGTGTGGCCGTCATGGCCGCAGGCGTGCATCTTGCCCGCGTAGGTGGAGCGATAGGGGAGGTTGGTCTCCTCCTCGATCGGCAGGGCGTCCATGTCGGCGCGCAGGCCGATCCGGCGGCCGTTGTCGGTGCGGCCCTTCAGGAGCCCGACCACGCCGGTGCCGCCGACGCCGCGATGCACCTCGCAACCGTACTGCTCCAGAAGGTCGGCGACGATGCCGGCGGTGCGAACCTCCTCGAAGCCGAGCTCCGGATGGGCGTGCAGGTCGCGGCGCAGGGCCGTCAGCTCATCGGCATAGGTCTTGATATGGTCGATCGGGCTCATGTGGTCGGGCTCTCGGGGGACGATGACGTGGACGGCGCCGCATCCTCGCAGACCGCGTCCGCCTCGGTGCGCCGGAACGGCGTGAGCGTGTCGAGGACGTCCACCGCCTCGGCGACGTGGGCGCGCTCCCGCTGCAAGTAATCGGCCACCGCCCTGCGGAAAGCCGGGTCGGCGATGTCGTGGGCGGAGTGCATCAGCACCGGCCGGTAGCCGCGGGCGAGCTTGTGCTCCCCCTGCGCCCCGGCCTCGACCCGCTTCAGGCCGCGACGGATCGCGAAATCGATCGCCTGATAGTAGCAGACCTCGAAATGCAGGAACGGGTGGTCCTCGATGCAGCCCCAGTTTCGCCCGTAGAGTGCCGTGTCGCCGATCAGGTTGATCGCCCCGGCGATGTAGGCGCCGTCCCGGCGGGCCATGATCAGCAGCACCCGGTCGGCCATGCGCTCGGACAGGAGCGAGAAGAACCGGCGGTTGAGGTAGGGGCGCCCCCATTTGCGCGCGCCCGTGTCCATGTAGAAGGCGTAGAACGCGTCCCAATGGGCCTCGGTGATGTCGGCGCCGGTCAGGTGCTCGACCGTGATCCCGGGCGCGAGCGCGTCGCGCCGCTCCTTGCGGATGGTCTTTCTTTTTCGGGACGCGAGGGCATTCAGGAAATCGTCGAAGCTGCCGTAGCCGGCATTCTCCCAGTGGAACTGCTGGTCGGTGCGCTGCAGGAAGCCCGCGGCCCCGGCCCGGTCCCACTCGGCCTCGCGCATGAAGGTGACGTGGATCGAGGACGCCTTGGTCTCGCCCCGCAGCGCCCTCAGGCCGGCCAGGAGGCCAGCGGTAGCCTCGTCCGGATCGGCGCCTGGGGCGATCAGGAAGCGCGGGCCGGTGACCGGCGTGAACGGCACGCTCACCTGAAGCTTCGGGTAATAGGAGCCGCCGACCCGCTCGTAGGCGTCGGCCCAGCCGTGATCGAACACGTACTCGCCCTGGCTATGCGACTTCAGATAGCAGGGCGCCACGCCGAGCAGCGTGCCGTCACGCTCCACGGAGATGTGGAGGGGCAGCCAGCCGGTCTTGCGCGAGACGCAGCCGGAATCTTCCAGCGCCGACAGGAAGGCGTGCGAGACGAACGGGTTGTGGGTCTCGTCGCCCGCCGCCAGGGTCTCGGGGGAGAACGCGCAGGCGTCCCAGGCCGCTGCGCCGATCTCCTTCAAGCCGGTGATCGCCCGCACGGTGAGCGTGGGGGTCTCCGGCGCCGGCCCGGGTGCTTGCTTCATGGGCCCAATCTAGCCGGGGCAGCCGGACGAGCAAGCGGGCGGATGCGCGCGGCTACCATGGCAGGCTTGTCAGATGGGCGGCGGCGTCACACCCTTCGGTCTACCGGAGCGATCGGTGTCGATGAGGGTGAAGAAATCGGCACCGCAGCGGACCGTTCTGCTCGGTTATCCTGCCGGTCATCGCGGCGGATCAGGCCCCGCACACCTCCTCGCTCAGCTGTCAGCAGCTCGAAACAGCAGCCCTGGGCAGAGGCTCCATTTTTACGAACGGGCGTAATGTGAGGCGCCCCGCCGCTTGGTTCATCACGGCCGTTCAACGTCGATCATCAGCGCGCCAGCCCCGGCTGGGGTACGCTGGGCGCCCGGCGCTCGATGGCCTGCAGGGCGGCGGCGATGCGGGCCTCGCCGACTGCGTATTGATGGGAGAGGTTCGCGAGGCTGAGGATGATCCACACGCTCCCCAGCACGCTCGCCACCACCACGCCGAGCAGGACGTAGACCGTCCGGGTGTTGCGCCGCACTTCCATCGACAGGTCGTGGACGAGTTCCCGGTTGCTCTGAGAGAGCGAATCTCTCGAAGCGACCAGCTCGTTGTGCATCTCGCTGATGACGTGGGTGGCGTTGTACAGCAGCAGCAGGTGGACGACGAAGTCGTCGTCCGTGGTGGTGTTGAGAGCGGCTGCGACGCGCACGGCGAGCTGCCGCTCCCAAGGCAGGAGCTCCCGGCCGTGAACCGTCCGGTAGAACCGCTCGAGGTTGTTCACGGACGGAAGGCCTCGCGCCAGGCTGTGTGGAAGTTGCGCCGCAGGCGCCGCGCCTCGACGCGCAGGCGCATCGGCGCGGTGGTGGCCAGCTCCAGCCAAGTCGTGTGCTGGATCCGCAGCGCCTCGATCAGCCGCTCGCCGATCCGCTCGATCTCGGTGGCGCGGAAGTTCGGCTGCGCCCGCAGCTGCCGGACCACGTCGGAGGCTTCCAGGTAGTCGAAGTTGGTCGCCTGGGCGGTGTTCTTGGCCAGGATCGCCCGGTCGGCTTCGAGCAGCAGCGGCCGCAGTTCGCGCAGCACGTCCAGGGCGGTGGGATCGACGGCGCCGGCGGCCACGACCACGCAGAGGCGGATCTTCTCCTCGCGGCAGCTCTCGACGATGATCTCGGTGCTGCGCCGGGTCGTCTCGGTGTCGCCGGCCGGGAAGTCGACCACCACGAAGCGCTCGGCGGCGTCGGACACGCGCTCGATCAGGTCCTGGACCAGGGTCGGGTCGACGCGCCCGGTGGAATCTTCCGCGCGCAGGCGCTGCCGGAAGGAGGACACGCCCGGACGGCGCGGCACGAAGTTCTGGCTGCCCGGCTCGGTCTCGCGCATCAGCGCCGTGTGGAAGTGCCGGTTGGCCGGATCGGTGTCGATCGCCAGGACCGGCCCGACCTCGGCGGCGAGATCGGCGATCTGCAGGGCGATGGTCGTCTTGCCGACGCCGCCCTTGCCGCCGAGGCACAGGATCAGGACCTTCGTGTTCCCCGGCCCGAGGAGATCCTGCTGGATCTCCTGAAGCTCGGTCGGGCTGTACCAGGCCGGAACCTTGAGCTGCGTGGCATCGGTCATCAATGAGTCTCCTTGGCTTGAAGGGCGCAGGGCGGCGTCCACGCGCGCGGTGCTGCGGCGCGCGGGCAGGGTCCTGCAGGGGTGTCAGGGTTCGTGGGGTGGGTCCGCGGGGATCCGGTCCCGCGACGGCGCCCGGGGGCCGACGACGCGGCTGCGCACAAGAGGGCAGGGGCCCCTCAAGCCGCCGATCCGATCGCGCGCCGGGGGTCGACGCCGCCGGCCGCCGCGATCCGAGACCCACCGCGCCGAAGCGGGCCGAGCCCGGACCGACGGGAGGCCAGGGCCGCGTATGGCCGCAGGATGATGCCCCGGCCGGGCCTCACGCCGGGCAGGCCGGAAACCGGAAACGTCGCCCTCTTCACAACTCGCACTCCGTTGCGGGCTCGGTGCCGCGGCGAGACCCGATCTGGTCTTCGTCTCGCCAGCGTCGCGCAGGGCCGAGAGTTCGCCCAGCTGAAGGCGAGAGGCAAGCCTCAGAGCAAAGATGTTGACAGCTTATCCGCTGTTATGATCGCCAAACCGGAGAATCATTCCCATAAAACTTTCGCATTTCAGCCGCATCAATTGCCATAATAAACGGATTTTCGACCAATATGCGTCGCACACGACTTCAAAGAACTCTGATAAACGCCCGTCGAAGACGAATAATCATCGATTCGACTGAGATTGCGATCCGGCCCTCGAGGCGGGGTGCTCTCACCATCGGCGGTCGAGGCGCATTCCGGGCCGATCAGCGGCGTCGCGGGTGGGCGGCGATGAAAATCCGGGCGTGGACCGCACCGGGCGCAACCTGGGACGGCGGCGCGACGTGCACTGTCAGGTTCTTCTCGGATCGCGGCACCCATCCGCGGCCGCCTGCCGAACGCGCGATCAGACGCGGGCCGTCAATCCTGAAGTCAGGCCGCGAATCCGCGGATCAACTGGAATTCGGCCGTTTTCGAGCGAAATCCACAGCGTTAACCTTCCACTCATATTCGTTAATAAACCATTGGCGGAGAGCCTATTAATCTATCTAAATAGGCCGGTAACCACGGTTCGACATGCACCGGCGAGGCTCCGATGCTAGCATTCAAGACTAAGCGCGCTCCCGCCGGATACACCCTCGCCGCGGCCGGGGTCGCAAGCCTCGCGGCCACCGGGGAGGCTCAGGCCCACGTCAAGTGGTTCTGCGCCTACGACGTCGCCGGGCAGCCGCAGGGCCTCGAGCAGGTGCTCTGCACGAATTTCGAGGGGCTGACCGTGCTCGCCCTGGTGTGCCTGATGTTCGGGTGCCTCGCCGAGGGCACGCCGCTCGGCGGCGCCCTGCTCAACGCCCTCGACCGGGTGACCAGCCGGATCCGGACCGACACCGAGCTGCTGGTCCGGGCCACCCTCGGCTTCTTCTTCGTCTCGCTCTGGGATCTGGGCGGCATCATCCTGACTCCGGAACTCAAGACCGACGTCGCCTGGATCCCGTGGTTCCAGCTGGCGCTCGCCGCCTGCCTGATCTGGCGGCGGACCATGCCGCTCACCGGCCTCGGCATCGTCTTCCTGTTCAGCTTCGCCACCGCGCAATACGGCGTGTTCCACCTCGCCGACTATCCGATCTTCCTCGGGGTCGCCGTCTACCTGATCTGCCGCGGCCTCGACCTCGCGCCCTTCGACATCCGCCCCCTCGACCTCGTGCGCTGGACCGCCGCGATCACGCTGATGTGGGCATCGATCGAGAAGTGGGCCTATCCGGAATGGACCGCCCCCCTGCTGGCCGCCAAGCCGCAGATGACGCTCGGCGCCACCCCCGAGCTGTTCATGCAGGCCGCCGGCGTCATCGAGTTCACCCTGGCCTTCGCGCTGCTCTGGACGCCGCTGGTGCGGCGCGTCGCGGCGATCATCCTGGCAGCGATCTTCGTCTCGGCGGTGTTCGAGTTCGGCAAGGTCGACGCGATCGGGCACTCCGGGATCATCGTGGTGCTGCTCGGCATCGCCGCCGACGATGTCCGGATGGCGGTCCGCGCCCGGCACGTGGTGCTGGCACCGGCCTGGTACGGGGCGGCCCTCGCGGTCTTCCTCTTCCTCTACTACGCCGGCCACGCGGCTCTGTTCGGCGGGCTGGGTACGCTACCGGTGATCTGAGGGTCCGTCATCGCGCCGCGATCAGCGGCGCGAACACGTCGGTCAGTCCGGTGATCAGGATCTGGGTCCCGACGCACAGGAGCAGGAAGGCGAACAGGCGCCCGGTCACCCGCGCCCGGGCCGGGCCGATCAGCGCCACCACCCGGTCGGCCGAGGCGTAGATCAGCGACACCGCCAGGGCCACGACGAGCGCCGCGAGGGTGACGCCGATGAAGAAGCCGAACCGATCCGCGTAGGCGGCGGGCCGGTTCGCCCCCAGGGTGATCGCCACCGCGATGGTGCCGGGCCCGGTGGTGAACGGCAGGGTCAGGGGAAAGAACGCGATCTCGGCCAGCGGTCCCGGCGCCGGGTCCCGGCCGGTCTCGATCAGGGTCGTCGAACCGGGATCCTTGGAAACCCGATCCTTCGAGCCCGACGCCTCGGCCTGCTTGCGCGCCTCACGGGCCTCGGGCCGGTTGAGCTGGGTCCAGGCCGAGGACATCACCACCAGCCCGCCCGCGATCCGCAGGGCCGCCAGGGTCACGCCGAAGAAGTTGAGGATCGGCGTGCCGGCCCAGAGAGCGCCGAGCATCACCAGGGCGGCGTAGACCCCGATCTTGCGCGACAGCAGCACCCGCTCGGCATGGCTGTAGGCGCTGGTCACCTGCGCGAAGATGAAGGCCCCGCCGATCGGGTTCACGATCGCGATCAGGCCCGAGAGGGCGAGCAGGAACTGCTGGATGGTGAAATCGATGCTCATCAGGGCTGCCGCCTAGAGCAAGCGGCCTTCGCCGACCAGCCGTCGCGCGCGTCAGCCCGGCGACGGGGCGGGGACCAACACCCGTGCGGGGGCGAGGCGGCGGGCGCGGCGCACCTGCTGGACGGCGATCGGACGGTAGAGCTGCTTCGTCGCGTGGACCACGTGCAGGCCGGCAAACGGCAGGGCGAGGCCGGAGCCGAGCCGCTCCCAGGCGGGGCCGGTGCGCAGCATCAGCCGCGAGCGCACCGGCGGCATGTACAGGGTCTCGGCCCAGCCCTCCGGGGAGAACAGCGTGTCGCGCATCAGCCGGCCGAGCTGCGAGCGGCTGTAGGGCTGGCCGTGCCCGAACGGCGTCGCCTCGCGACGGGCCCAGACGCCGCGCCGGTTGGGCACCACCAGGATCATCCGGCCGCCCGGGGTGAGCGTGCGCCAGACCTCCTGCAGCAGTTCCGTCGGGCTCTCGACCGATTCGAGCGCGTGGACCAGCACGACCCGGTCGATGGCGGCCTCGGGCAGCGGCATCATGGTCGGGTCGGCGAGCGCCGTGCAGGAGCGGCCGGTCCCCGGCCAGTTCACCACCCCCTGCGTCGCCGGCATGAACGCCAGGGTGCGCTCGGCGATGCAGTGGATCGGCCCGAGATACGGCGTCGCGTAGCCGATCCCGAGGACGCGCAGGCCCGAGACCGAGCCCAGGAACCCGTGGAGCGCGCGGGCGACGACGCGGTGCGTCTCGGCCCCCAGGGGGCTGGCATAGAAGGCCCGCAGACCGTTGACGTCGAGACGCATGGAGAAACTGGACACCGAGCCCGGGACGACGATCCTAACTCAATGGTAGGCCGCGATGCCCACGGCAAGCATCACGGGATGTTACGCTGACGGAACTCGGCTTGATCGCCGCCGGTTCACGGCAGCAGATTTCGCGCTTCGCCGCGCCGTGCGAATCTTCGCGCCTCCTGACGAGGGACTCCGATGGCTGCCGAGACCGAGATCCGAACCTTCCTGTGCCGCAGCGACAATATCGGGGTCCTGATCCGCGACCCCGCCACCGGTGCCTGCGCGGCGATCGACGTGCCGGAGGCCGGCCCGGTCCTGAAGGCCCTGGATGAGACCGGCTGGCGGCTGACCGACATCCTCGTCACCCATCGGCACGGCGACCACATCGAGGGCATCCCCGCGGTGAAGCGCGCCACGGGGGCCCGGGTAGTGGCGCCCGCCAAGGCCGGGAATGCGGTCCCGGACCTGGATGTCACGGTCCGCGAGGGCGACACCGTGCAGGTCGGCGGGCTCAAGGCCCAGGTCTGGGAGACCCCGGGCCACTGCGCCGACCACGTCACCTACTGGTTCGCCGAGGCCGGGATCGTCTGCTCCGGCGACACGCTGTTCACCCTCGGCTGCGGCCGTGTGTTGGAGGGCCCGCCCGAGACCCTGTGGCGCTCCCTGCAGCGGTTCGAGGCTCTGCCCGACGCCACGCGGGTGTTCAGCGGCCACGACTACGTCCTGTCCAATGCTCGCTTCGCCCTGGCGGCGGACCCGGAGAACCGCGACCTGATGGCGCGCAAAGCCGAGGCCGAGCGAGCCAAGGCCGAGGGCCGCTTCCTGATTCCATCGACGCTGGGTGCGGAGCGGGCGACCAATCCTTTCCTGCGCGCAAGCCTGCCGACCTTGGCTAAATCAGTCGATTTAGCGCCCGGCACAGATCCGGAAGCGGTGTTTGTTGCGCTGCGCGCGTGGAAGGACCGCTTCTAAGGACGGTGATAACCAAGAAAATTTTGTTGCGTTCTCAAGCCGAACTGACACATACCCTGTGCAAGCGGTACCAATCCGCTAGGTCAACGGGCTCCCGGGGGGAAGCCGTAACGTCAACGCGAAGCGCCGGGACGCTTCCGCCGGTCTGATGGGGGTCCGTCTCGCCCTACCACCTATCCACCTCCCGCCTTCCGCTTCCGTTTCTAAAGCCAGAGTCCGACGGGGCCAAGGAAGAAGCGCTCAGCGTTGCGTCCAAGGTTCCTGGAACCGACGCCACCGAGGCGCTTCGCGACACCGGCGAGGTGGTATCCACCTCGCGTCCCCGCGCGCCGGTTGCGGCCGATGTGCGGTTGCTCGGCATCGCCACCGAGCATCTCTCCCGTCTCGGCCCGAAGCGCGTGACCGTTGTCGCCGTCGCGGCGGAAGCCGGCATGACGCACGCCAACGTCTACCGCTACTTTCCGTCGAAGGACGCGCTCCTCGACGCGGTGGCGGGCCGCTGGCTGCGCGAGGTCGAAGCCCGGCTCGCCGGCATCGCCGACGCGCCGGATCCGGCCGACGACAAGATCGAGCGGCTGCTCACCGCCCTCGCGACGGTCCAGCGCGACGCCCTGTTCGACGAGCCGAACCTGTTCGCGGTCCATCTCGACGCCACGGTCTCGGCCCGGCCAATCGCCCGGCGGCACCGGGTCCGCCTGCGCAGCCTGGTCGAGCGCGTGGTCGAGGAGGGCATCACCTCGGGCATCTTCTCCGCCCGGGACCGGGAACGGGCGATCGCCTACATCTTCGACGCGAGCTATCGCTTCACGCATCCGCTGGCGATCCAGCACGATGCGGAGGTGCCGCGTGACCTGATCGAAGCCCGCTTCGGGGCCGTCATCCACGCGATCCAGAGAGTCCTGCGGTCAGGAATCCTCTAGGGCCGGAACGGTCCCTTCAAGAAGTCGGCAACACATCGAACGGCCCGGATATCGCATCCGGGCCGTTTGCGTTTCAGGGCTCACCAGGGCGGCGCGATTCAGCCCTGCAGGCAGCCACTAGATTCGCGAAATGACAGGCTCTCGGATCTGTCATCTGAGCTTTGCCGCACCGCCGACGCACGGTGCACTGCACCTAAAACCTTCGCCTCATTGGCATTTCAGTGCCCGGGCCTGCGACATCCGAGCGCTCCCGCGGCCCGAGCGCCCGCGTCTGCAACCGCCCATCGGGTTGAAGCGACGAGGCTTTTCGGCCACACAGCCGCGCAGATTCTTGAGCGGCGAATCCCGCGTCGGAGCCGACAATCCAACGGTCCCGGCACCTCGCCGATCCCACCGAAGACGACACGCAGCGGAGGTTGATCCGACATGGCTCGCAACAAGATCGCGCTCATCGGTGCCGGCCAGATCGGCGGCACTCTGGCCCTCCTGGCCGGCCTGAAGGATCTCGGCGACGTGGTGTTGTTCGACATCGTCGACGGCGTGCCTCAGGGCAAGGCGCTCGACATCGCCGAGGCCGCCCCGGTCGAAGGGTTCGACGCGACCTACGCGGGTGCGAGTGATTATTCCGCCATCAAGGGCGCCGACGTGGTGATCGTCACCGCCGGCGTGCCGCGCAAGCCCGGCATGAGCCGCGACGACCTGATCGGCATCAACCTCAAGGTCATGCAGGCGGTCGGCGAGGGCATCAAGAGCTACGCCCCGGACGCCTTCGTGATCTGTATCACCAACCCGCTCGACGCCATGGTCTGGGCGCTGCAGAAGTTCTCGGGGCTGCCCACCAACAAGATCGTCGGCATGGCCGGCGTGCTCGACTCGGCCCGCTTCCGCCATTTCCTCGCGGAAGAATTCAAGGTCTCGGTCGAGGACGTCACCGCCTTCGTGCTCGGCGGCCACGGCGACGACATGGTCCCGCTGACCCGCTACTCGACGGTGGCGGGCGTGCCGCTCACCGATCTGGTCAAGCTCGGCTGGACCACCCAGGAGAAGCTCGACGCCATGGTCGATCGCACCCGGAAGGGCGGCGGCGAGATCGTCAACCTGCTCAAGACCGGCTCGGCCTTCTACGCGCCGGCCGCCTCCGCCATCGCCATGGCCGAGAGCTACCTGCGCGACAAGAAGCGGGTCCTGCCCTGCGCCGCCTATCTCGACGGCCAGTACGGCGTGAAGGGCATGTTCATCGGCGTGCCGATCGTCATCGGCGCCGGCGGCGTCGAGCGCGTCCTCGAAGTCACGTTCGACCCGGCCGAGAAGGCGATGTTCGAGAAGTCCGTCGCCTCGGTGACCGGCCTGATCGAGGCCTGCAAGGGCGTCGACAGCAACCTCGCCTGAACAACGGGCGTCACGCGGCGCCGACGCTGCGAATCGGGGACCGTGGCACGGTCCCCGCGCAGGCCGGACGAACGCTTCCCGCCATTGGCTACTCGCTCCTCATCAAGAGGCCCCGATGAACATCCATGAATACCAGGCCAAGGCCGTCTTGAAGGAGTTCGGCCTGCCGATCTCCCGCGGCGTGGCGATCTTCGATCCGTCGGAGGCCGAGGCCGCCGCCAAGGAGCTCGGCGGCCCGGTCTGGGTCGTGAAGAGCCAGATCCACGCGGGCGGCCGCGGCAAGGGCACCTTCAAGGGCGCCCCCGAGGGCGCGAAGGGCGGGGTGCGGGTCACCAAGTCCATCGACGAGGTCAAGCAATACGCCGGCGAGATGCTCGGCCAGACCCTGGTGACGATCCAGACCGGGCCGGCCGGCAAGCAGGTCAACCGCCTCTACATCGAGGAAGGCGCCCAGATCGCCGAGGAATTCTACCTCTCGATGCTGGTCGACCGCGCCACCGGCGGCGTCGCCTTCGTGGTCTCCACCGAGGGCGGCATGGATATCGAGGCGGTCGCCCACGACACGCCCGAGAAGATCCACACGATCCCGGTCGATCCGGCCACCGGCGTGATGCCCCATCACGGCCGCGCGGTCGCCAAGGCGCTGGGCCTCACCGGCGCCCAGGCCAAGGAAGCGGCCTCGCTCACCGAGAAGCTCTACACGGCGTTCGTGTCCAAGGACATGAGCATGCTGGAGATCAACCCGCTGGTGCTCACCGGCGACGGCCATCTCAAGTGCCTCGACGCCAAGATCTCGTTCGACTCGAACGCCCTCTACAAGCACGCCGACATCGTCGCGTTGCGGGACGAGACCGAGGAGGACGCCAAGGAGATCGAGGCGTCGAAGTACGACCTCGCCTACATCGCGCTGGACGGCACGATCGGCTGCATGGTCAACGGCGCTGGTCTCGCCATGGCGACGCTCGACATCATCAAGCTCTACGGCGAGAGCCCGGCCAACTTCCTCGATGTCGGCGGCGGCGCCTCCGAAGAGAAGGTCACGGCGGCGTTCAAGATCATCACCGCCGATCCGCAGGTGAAGGGGATCCTCGTCAACATCTTCGGCGGGATCATGAAGTGCGATGTCATCGCCCGCGGCGTCATCGCCGCCGTCAAGGCGGTGGGCCTGCAGGTGCCGCTGGTGGTGCGCCTGGAAGGCACCAACGTCGAAGAGGGCAAGGACATCATCCGGGGCTCCGGCCTCAACGTGATCCCGGCGGACGACCTCGACGACGCCGCCCAGAAGATCGTCGCCGCCGTGAAGGGAGCCTGATCATGTCGGTGATGATCGACGCCAATACCAAGGTCATCTGCCAGGGCTTTACCGGCAAGAACGGGACCTTCCACTCCGAGCAGGCCATCGCTTACGGGACCAAGATGGTCGGCGGCACCAGCCCCGGCAAAGGCGGCGCGACCCATCTCGGCCTGCCGGTCTTCGACACGGTCGCGGAGGCCCGCGAGGCCACCGGCGCCGACGCCTCGGTGGTCTACGTGCCGCCGCCCGGCGCCGCCGACGCGATCTGCGAGGCGATCGCCGCCGAGATCCCGCTGATCGTGTGCATCACGGAAGGCATCCCGGTGCTCGACATGGTGCGGGTGAAGCGGGCGCTGACTGGCTCGAAGTCGCGCCTCGTCGGCCCGAACTGCCCCGGCATCGTCACCGCCGGCCAATCGAAGATCGGCATCATGCCGGCCAACATCTTCCGGCAGGGCTCGGTCGGCATCGTATCCCGCTCGGGTACCCTGACCTACGAGGCAGTGTTCCAGACCTCGAATGCCGGCCTCGGCCAGACCACGGCCGTGGGCATCGGCGGCGACCCGGTGAAGGGCACCGAGTTCATCGACGTGCTGGAGCTGTTCCTGTCCGATCCGAAGACCGAGTCGATCGTGATGATCGGCGAGATCGGCGGCTCGGCCGAGGAGGAGGCCGCGCAGTTCCTGCGTGACGAGGCCAAACGCGGGCGCAAGAAGCCCATGGTCGGCTTCATCGCCGGCCGCACGGCGCCTCCGGGCCGCCGCATGGGCCATGCGGGCGCGATCATCTCGGGCGGCAAGGGCGGCGCCGAGGACAAGATCGCCGCGATGGAAGCGGCGGGTATCCGCGTCTCGCCGTCGCCGGCCCGGCTCGGCTCGACGCTGGTCGAAGTCCTGAAGGGCTGAGGGCCGCGCGTCTGGGTCGCGGCCGGCGCAGGCGCGCGACCCCCATATCGACGGGACGGGGCGGTCTGCCGCCCCGGTTCAATTTTAGGGCGATCCGCCCCGCGAGCGGGTCGCCGGAAGGGCAGGAGAGCCTGCCCGCGCGACAGGATGAACGGACCATGGCACGCCAGGACGTGAACGAAGCGCTCCTCGAAACCTCGTTCCTCTACGGCGCCAACGCCGCCTACATCGAGGAATTGCAGGCGGCCTACGCCCGCAATCCGGCCTCGGTCGATCAGGAATGGCAGACCTTCTTCAAGGGGCTCGGCGAGGACGAGACCCTGGTCGAGAAGAACGCCGCCGGGGCTTCCTGGGAGAAGCCGAACTGGCCGGTGCCGCTCAACGGCGAGCTGGTCTCGGCGCTCGACGGCAATTGGGGCGCGCTGGAAAAGGCGATCGGCGACAAGATCGTCGCCCGGGACGCCAAGGAGCCCAAGCCCGGCAAGCCGGTCGACAGCGTCGCCACCACCACCGGCGTCTCCGTCGAGCAGGCCACCAAGGATTCCGTGCGGGCGATCATGCTGATCCGCTCCTACCGGATGCGCGGCCACCTGCACGCCAAGCTCGATCCGCTGGGGCTCGCGCCACGCGGCGACCACGAGGAGTTGCACCCGCAGCATTACGGCTTCACCGAAGAGGCCGACTGGGACCGCCCGATCTTCCTCGACAACGTGCTCGGCCTCCAGTTCGCGACGATCCGCGAGATCGTCGACATCCTGGAGCGGACCTACTGCCAGACGCTCGGCGTCGAGTTCATGCACATCTCCGATCCCGCCGAGAAGGCGTGGATCCAGGAGCGCATCGAGGGCAAGGACAAGGAGATTTCCTTCACCCCCGAAGGTCGGCGCGCGATCCTGAACAAGCTGATCGAGGCCGAGGGCTTCGAGAAGTTCCTGGATCTCAAGTACACCGGCACCAAGCGCTTCGGCCTCGACGGCAGCGAGTCGATGATCCCGGCGCTGGAGCAGATCATCAAGCGCGGCGGCGCCTTGGGCGTGCGCGAGATCGTGCTGGGCATGGCCCATCGCGGCCGGCTCAACGTGCTCACCAACGTGATGGCGAAGCCGTTCCGGGCGGTGTTCCACGAATTCAAGGGCGGCTCCGCCTCCCCGGCCGAGGTCGAGGGCTCGGGCGACGTGAAGTACCACCTGGGCGCCTCCTCGGACCGCGCCTTCGACGGCAACAACGTCCACCTGTCGCTCACCGCCAACCCGTCCCACCTCGAGATCGTCGATCCGGTGGTGCTCGGTAAGGTCCGGGCCAAGCAGGACCAGTGGGCCAAGCCCCATATCCAGCGCTCCAGCGTGCTGCCGCTGCTGATCCACGGAGACGCCGCCTTCGCGGGCCAGGGCGTGGTTGCGGAGTGCTTCGGCCTGTCGGGCCTGAAGGGCCACCGCACCGGCGGCTCGGTGCACTTCATCATCAACAACCAGATCGGCTTCACCACCGACCCGCGCTTCTCCCGCTCCTCGCCCTACCCGTCGGATGTGGCGAAGATGGTCGAGGCGCCGATCTTCCACTGCAACGGCGACGATCCGGAGGCCGTGACCTTCGCAGCCAAGGTGGCGGTCGAGTACCGGCAGAAGTTCGGCAAGCCGGTCGTGATCGACATGCTGTGCTACCGCCGCTTCGGCCACAACGAGGGCGACGAGCCGGCCTTCACCCAGCCGAAGATGTACCAGCGGATCCGCAAGCATCCGTCGGTGCTGGAGACCTACGGCCGCAGGCTCGTCGAGAACGGCACCCTCGACCAGGAGGCGCTAGACTCCCGCAAGGCCGAGTTCCGCCAGGTGCTCGACAGCGAACTCGACGTCGCCACCAACTACAAGGCCAACAAGGCCGATTGGCTCGACGGCCGCTGGTCCGGCTTCAAGGCCGTGCACGAGGATGTCGACGATCCGCGTCGCGGCCGCACCGCGGTGCCGGCCGAGACCCTGCAGGAGATCGGCCGCAAGATCACCCAGGCGCCCCCCGGCTTCCATCTGCACCGCACGATCCAGCGGTTCATGGACAACCGCGCCAAGGCCGTGGAGACCGGCGCCGGCATTGATTGGGCGACCGCCGAGGCCCTGGCCTTTGGGGCGACGCTGCTCGACGGCAACCGGGTCCGGCTCTCCGGCCAGGATGTCGAGCGCGGCACCTTCTCCCAGCGGCACGCCGTGGTGATCGACCAGGAGAACGAGCAGCGCTTCACGCCGCTCAACGCCATCCGCGAGGGGCAGGCCTCGATCGAGATCATCAACTCGATGCTCTCCGAGGAGGCGGTGCTCGGCTTCGAGTACGGCTACTCGCTCGCCGAGCCGAACGCGCTTGTCCTGTGGGAGGCCCAGTTCGGCGACTTCGCCAACGGCGCCCAGGTGGTGATGGATCAGTTCATCGCGAGCGGCGAGCGCAAGTGGCTGCGCATGTCCGGCCTCGTGCTGCTGCTGCCGCACGGCTACGAGGGCCAGGGTCCCGAGCACTCCTCCGCCCGCCTGGAGCGCTACCTGCAGGCCTGCGCCGAGGACAACATGCAGGTGGCCAACGTCACCACCCCGGCCAATTACTTCCACATCCTGCGCCGGCAGCTGAAGCGGGACTTCCGCAAGCCGCTGGTGCTGATGACGCCGAAGTCGCTGCTGCGCCACAAGCGGGCGGTCTCGACGCTGGACGCCCTGGCCGAGGGTTCGACCTTCCACCGCGTCCTGTGGGACGATTCCGAGGAGGAGGGCGCCCCCAACAAGCTGGTGCGCGACGACAAGATCCGCCGCGTCGTGCTGTGCTCCGGCAAGGTCTATTACGACCTGCTGGAGGAGCGGGAAAAGCGCGGGCTCAACGACGTCTACCTGATGCGCGTCGAGCAGCTCTACCCGTTCCCGCTCAAGGCGCTCGCCACCGAGATGGGCCGGTTCCGCAACGCGGACGTGATCTGGTGCCAGGAGGAGCCCAAGAACATGGGCGCCTGGTCCTTTGTGGAGCCCTACCTCGAATGGGTGCTCGGCCAGGCCGGCTCCGCGGTGAAGCGTGCCCGCTACGTCGGCCGCCCGGCCTCCGCATCCACGGCCGTGGGCCAGATGTCGAAGCACCAGGCTCAGCTCCAGGCGTTCCTCAACGAGGCGCTGGCGGTCTGATTTTCCAGGACCTGGCGGCGGCCTTCCCAGGCCGCCGCCGCCACTTTCCAGGCCGTCCGGCACGGCCCAACCGATCCGGAAGTGCAGATCAACATGGCTACCGATATCCTCGTCCCGACGCTCGGCGAATCCGTGAGCGAGGCCACGATCGGCCGCTGGTTCAAGAAGCCCGGCGACACGGTCGCGGTCGACGAGCCGATCGTCGAGCTCGAGACCGACAAGGTCACCCTGGAGGTCAACGCCCCGGCGGCCGGTCAGCTCGGCGAGATCCTGGTCAAGGACGGCGAGACGGTCGAGCCCGGCGCGCTGCTCGGCTCGATCGTCGAGGCCGGGTCCGCGGCCGCCGGCGGTAAGAAAGCCGCCGCCAAGGAGGCCCCGAAGGAGGCCGCCGAGACCAAGGCCGAGAGCCGCAGCGAGGCGCCTAAGCCCGCTTCGTCCGCGAAGGCCGAGGCGCCGGCCCAGGAATCCTCAGCCGGTTACGGCAACCACGGCGACGCGGGCGCCCCCGCGTCCCAGCAGCGCCCGACCGGCGACAACGGCCCCGCGGTGGCCAAGCTCGCCCGGGAAAGCGGTGTCGATCCCTCGGGCATCAACGGCTCCGGCAAGGACGGCCGCGTGACCAAGGGCGACATGCTCGGCGCGATCTCCAAGGGCCCGAGCCCGGCCCCGGCCGCCGCCCCCGCCAAGGAGGCCCGCCCGACCCTGCCGCGCGCCCCCTCGGCGCCGGACGATGCTGCGCGCGAGGAGCGCGTGCGCATGACGAAGCTGCGCCAGACCATCGCGCGCCGCCTCAAGGACGCGCAGGACACCGCCGCGATGCTGACGACGTTCAACGACGTCGACATGTCGGCCGTGATGGCCCTGCGCAGCCAGTACAAGGACATCTTCGAGAAGAAGCACGGCACCAAGCTCGGCTTCATGGGCTTCTTCACCAAGGCGGTGATCGGCGCCCTCAAGGATGTGCCGGCGGTCAATGCCGAGATCGACGGACAGGACCTCGTCTACAAGAACTACTACCACATCGGCATCGCGGTCGGCACCGATAAGGGCCTGGTCGTGCCGGTGGTGCGCAACGCCGACGACCTGTCGATCGCGGGCATCGAGAAGACCATCGCCGGCTTCGGCAAGAAGGCCCGCGACGGCAAGCTGTCCATTGAGGACATGCAGGGCGGCACCTTCACGATCACCAACGGCGGCATCTACGGCTCGCTGATGTCGACCCCGATCCTCAACGCCCCGCAATCGGGCATTCTCGGCATGCACCGCATCGAGGAGCGCCCGGTGTTCCGCGCCGGCAAGATCGAGGCGCGGCCGATGATGTACCTCGCGCTGTCATACGATCACCGGATCGTCGACGGTAAGGAGGCCGTGACCTTCCTGGTGCGGGTCAAGGAGGCGCTGGAGGATCCGGCCCGGCTCGTGCTGGATCTGTGATCCGGGTTGGCTGGGGAATGATCGTGGGCTCGATCGGAAAGTCTTGCTGATCGATGCCGACCATCGCCATCGTCGAGGGCGTTCGGATCACGATCTATCTCAACGATCATTTGCCGCCTCATCTGCACGCATTCTTTTCCGGCCAGGAGGCGAAGCTTTCGATCGTTACGGGCGAAGTCCTCAGCGGGGCTTTGCCGCCTGCGAAACTCAAGGGCATCCGGGCGTGGCTGGATGCGAACCGCGAACAGGTTTCCTATGTCTGGCGAGAGATCCGGGCCGGTCGCTACAACGGGGGAATGATCGAATGACGTCGCATCGAATCGCCTTCGTTGAGCCGCTTCAGTATCCGACTCTCCGCGTCACGTTCGATGACGGCATCGCGGGCATCCTGGACCTTTCGGACTCGATCGCGACGGGCGCGATCTTCGCGCCGCTAAGGGATGAAGCCTATTTCCGGACGGTGGCTGTCGGCGATCACGGGCGGACCTTCGGCTGGAACCTCGACGCCGTCGGGCACGAGATCGATTTCTGCCCCGACGCAACGCGGATCCGGATCGAGACCCAGATCGTCGAGGACCTCGCGAGCCGCTACGCGTCGGCCCACGCGGCAGCCGCATGAGTGAGCCCATGAACGGACCCAACGTCGCCATCGTCACCGGCGGCAGCCGCGGCATCGGGCGGGCGGTGTCGCTGCTCCTGGCGGAGCGCGGCTACGCGATCTGCCTGAGCTACGTCTCCGACTCGGCCGCGGCCCAGGCGGTGGTGGACGCGATCACCGCCAAGGGCGGCACGGCACTGGCGGTGCGCAGCGATGTCGGCGACGAGGCCGACGTGATCGCACTATTCCAGGCGGCCGACGGGCTCGGCCGGCTCGCGGCGCTCGTGAACAATGCCGGCGTGGTCGACATGAAGTCCGACGTCGCCGACATGAGCGCGGGCCGCCTCCAGCGGATGATGAACACTAACGTGGTCGGCAGCTTCCTGTGCGCCCGCGAGGCGGTGCGGCGGATGTCGATCAAGCGCGGCGGGGCAGGGGGCGCCATCGTCAATCTGTCCTCGGTGGCGGCCCGCCTCGGCGGCCCCGGCCAGTTCGTCGACTACGCCGCCTCGAAGGGCGCGATCGACTCCCTGACCATCGGGCTCGCCCGCGAGGTCGCCGGGGAGGGCATCCGCGTCAACGCAGTGGCGCCCGGCATCATCGCCACCGAGATCCATGCCAGCGGCGGCGAGCCCGACCGGGTCGAGCGCCTCGGGCCCGGCGTGCCGATGGGCCGCGCCGGCACCGCCGAGGAGGTCGCCGCGCCGATCGCGTGGCTGCTCTCCGAGGAGGCGTCCTACACCACGGGCGCCATACTCGATGTCGGCGGCGGCCGCTAACCCCACCCTTTCAAACGCCCTTCTCTCCGACCGCCCCAGGCGGCATGACCGACCGGAAGCGAACTCCCATGTCCTACGATCTCGTCGTCATCGGCACCGGCCCCGGCGGCTATGTCTGCGCGATCCGCGCGGCGCAGCTCGGCCTGCGGACCGCGGTGGTCGAGAAGCGCGCGACCCACGGCGGCACCTGCCTCAATGTCGGCTGCATCCCGTCGAAGGCGCTGCTCCACGCCTCCGAAGCCTTCGAGGAGGCGACCAAGCACTTCGCCGATCTCGGCATCGAGGTCAGCGGCGTGAAGCTCGACCTCAAGAAGATGATGAGCTTCAAGGCAGAAGGCGTGGCCGGGAACACCAAGGGCGTCGAATTCCTGCTCAAGAAGAACAAGGTCGACACCTTCCACGGCACCGGCAAGATCGCGAGCGCCGGCCGGGTCGAGGTCGTGTCCGAGGATGGCGGCAACCAGATGCTCGAGACCAAGAGCATCGTCATCGCCACCGGCTCGGACGTGACGCGCCTGCCGGGCGTCACCATCGACGAGAAGGTGGTGGTCTCCTCCACGGGCGCGCTCGAACTCGACCGGGTGCCGAAGAAGCTCCTGGTGATCGGCGCCGGCGTGATCGGGCTGGAGCTCGGCTCGGTCTGGCGCCGGCTCGGCGCCGAGGTCACCGTGGTGGAATATCTCGACCGGGTGCTGCCCGGCATGGATGGCGAGGTCGGCAAGCAGTTCCAGCGGATCCTGACCAAGCAGGGCATCCAGTTCAAGCTGTCCACCAAGGTGACCGGCGTCGAGGTCGGCAAGAAGGGGGCGAGCGTCACCGTGGAGCCGGCCGCGGGCGGCGAGGCGGAAATCCTGCAGGCCGATGTCGTCCTCGTGGCGATCGGCCGGGTGCCCTACACCGAGGGTCTCGGCCTCGACACTGTGGGGGTGCAGCGCGACGACAAGGGCCGCATCCTCACGGATTCCCACTACGCCACCAACGTCACCGGCATCTATGCGATCGGCGACGTGATCGCCGGGCCGATGCTCGCCCACAAGGCCGAGGACGAGGGTGTCGCGATCGCCGAGATGCTGGCCGGCCAGTCCGGCCACGTCAATTACGGGGTGATCCCGAACGTGGTCTACACCTTCCCGGAGGTGGCCTCGGTCGGCAAGACCGAGGAGGAGCTGACCAAGGACGGCATCGCCTACAATGCCGGCAAGTTCCCGTTCACGGCCAACGGCCGGGCCAAGGCGAACGGCACCACGGAGGGCTTCGTGAAGGTGCTGGCCGACGCCCAGACCGACCGGGTTCTCGGCGTGCACATCGTCGGGGCAGATGCCGGCAACCTGATCGCCGAGGTCGCGGTGGCGATGGAGTTCGGCGCCTCGTCCGAGGACATCGCCCGCACCTGCCACGCGCACCCGACGCTGACCGAGGCGGTCAAGGAAGCGGCTCTGGCCGTGTCCAAGCGCGCCATCCACGTCTGAGCGGCAGCACCCGGAGCAGGATCAGGCGATCTTGCGCCGGGCGTTCGGAAGGTCGGCGATCCGCAGGAGCGCGCTCGGCGCCGGCGGGGCGGTGAGCGCGTTTAGGAGATACGGCCGGCGCAGGCCCAGTGCGTTGTGCAGCGCTAGGTCGATGTCGCGGGCGTAGAACGGCATCCGCAGCACCGCGTCGACGCCGAAGTAGCGCCCAGCCTGGGCGATCGGCTCCAGCTCCGACGTGGTCAGCAGGGTGATCCGGGTCGGGAGGCCGAGGGGCTGGATCTGGCAGGCGAGCTCCATCCCTTCGATGCCGCCGAGCTTCACATCGATGAAGGCGAAATCGTAGGCGCCGAGCTTGAGCTGGCTCAGGGCGTGGCGCCCGCAATTGGTCTCTTCGAGCTGGATCGCGAAGCCGCTGCGGGCCACCACCCGGCTGATCGCCGTGCGCCCGGCTGGCGACGAGCAGGCGAGCAGCGCCCGGGTCGGGGTCCGGCGGCGGGCATCGGCGTGCAGGAGCTGCTCGATATGGCCCGGATCGAGCGGCGTCTTCAACACCTCGTAGGCGCCCAGACTCTGGGCGATATCCTGCCAATGCGCCAGCACGCGCGTGGCAACCAGGACCAGGCAGGGCGGCTCTGCGCCCGCCCGACGCGCCACCGCGACCGCCTCGGGTCCGCTCAGGTCTTCGAGTTGGAGACCCACGAAGGCGAGGCTGGGGCGTTTCTGGAGAAGGATGTCGCACAAAGCCTGGCCCGACGTCGCCTCGTCGATCACGGCCTGGGGGTCGAAGCGCTCGACGATCGCCCTCAGGGCGGTACGCCGCCCCGCATTGCAATCCGCGATCACGACACGTGCGGGTGACCGCGCCTCGTCAAGCTCCATGGCCATGCCCGGCAATCCCATTCCCCGATGTGGAGAATGGATGGAGATCGTGACGAAGCTCTTAAAAGGCAGCCCAATAAACCACTATAGGGGATAGTCTGCTCGACATATTCCCGGAAACAGCTGTCAGCACTGGTATCCCACCGTTAGATTAGCGGCCGGCTCTTGGATGCGCCGCCGTGTAGGCACTCATGAGCCGGGCGGCGTCGACCTGGGTGTAGAGCTGCGTGGTCGACAGGGAGGCGTGGCCGAGCAGTTCCTGGATCGCCCGCAATTCGCCCTGGCGGGCGAGCAGATGCGTCGCGAAGGAGTGGCGCAGGGCATGCGGGGTCGCACTCTCGGGTAGGCCAAGTGCGCCCCGGGCCCGGGCTACCGTGTACTGGATGATGCGCGGTGAGAGCGGCCCGCCGCGGGCGCCGACAAACAGCGGCCCCTCCGGCAGCAGCGGCAGCGGGCAGGCGGCGACATAATCGGCCACCGCCCGCGCCACCACCGGCAGGATCGGCACCATGCGCTGCTTGCCGCCCTTGCCGAGCACCGTGACCTGATCGCTGCCCGGGAGCGGCGCGTCGCGCCGGGCGAGGCCCAGGGCCTCGGAGATGCGCAGGCCCGCACCGTAGAGCAGGGCCAGGACCGCGGCATCCCGGGCGAGCACCCAGGGCTCGCGCTCCTCGCCGGCCCGGATGGCCGTGTCGGTGAGCGCCACCGCGGCGGCGACGGGCAGCGGCCGGGGCAGGCGCCGCGGGACCTTGGGCGCGCGGACGCCGCCGAGCGCCGAGACGCTGCCGTAGCCCTCGCGCTCCAGGAAGCGCCCGAAGGAGCGCAAACCCGCCAGCATCCGCATCAGCGAGCGCCCGGATACCTCGTCGGCCCGGCGCGCCGCCATGAAGGCGCGGATGTCGCGCACTTTCAGCGCCACCAGCATCGGGATGGTCGGCGTGCCCTGGCGCGACGCGAGGTGGACCAGAAACTGGCGCAGGTCCCGGCTGTAGGCCTCGACGGTGTTGGGCGACATCCGCCGCTCCCGCGCCAGCCCGTCGGCCCAGGCATGGACCGCCTCGCGCAGGCGCGAATTGCCCGGAATCAGGATCAGGTCGTCGGCCGTCTCGCGCGCGCTCATGGCCCCACTCGACCGCTTTTTCGTTGTCGAGGGCTTAACGCGCGTCGGCGTCATGGCGCGCCGAGCAACAACCGTGGACCGACCGGGTTCGGAAGTCACGCGCGGTGCTGGGTGGCGCCTCACTGCACAGCAATGACGGCGAAGGCCACACAGTGCGAGCGCGGGCAGAAGTCTGCTGGGCGCGATTGCGTGATCAAAGGGGAATGGCGGTGACGAACTTGGCCGTACCGGCATTCTCGGTATCGAGCTGCCAGACGCTCCGGAGTTTACGCATGCCGCCTCTGGGGGTCGCGATCGGTCCCTCGAACAGGTATCTCAGACCAAACGGAGCAACGGTGATCCCACTTTAATGCGCCATGACGGCGTGTCCGCACAAGGCATCCCGCAGGTGCCAGAATTCGTCGGGATGGAAGCCGACGCCGATGAAGAATTTCGCCTTGGCGGCGCCGCGCGGGTGATCCGGATTCAGGAGGTAGAGGCAGATCTTCCGCCGATCCACCGCGAATCCCGCCGGCCACAGACCGTAGGGCATCAGCCGTGGAAAGGCTGATGATCGGCGATTTCGCGCGGCCGGACAGTCGCCAGCGCTTCGAACGGCTCGGAGAATTCAACCTCGAAGCCGCTTCCGCCGGCCCAGATGCCGACAACCGTCCCCACGGCACCGGCGGGGACATCCTGCCCGGCATCGCTGCGCACGGGAACGGCAAGCCTCACGAGATCCAATTCACGGACCGCGGCGGGATTTCCTGGCAACGATCGTGAGAACGCGGCGGCAACGGACATAGCCAAAGATAGGCGCGCCGCGACGTTCGAAGCAAGGCGCCGCGATGGCAGTCTCTCAGTTCAAGATCCCGTCCTTGCCCTGGAACCCGGCCAGCGGCGCGGTGAGGACGCAGCGCAGGCCGGTCTCCCGGTATTCCAGGGCGACATCCCCGGCGACGGTGCCCGCGAAGGCGCGCTCGATCAGGCGGGTGCCGAAGCCCTTGCGCGAGGGCGGGGCCACCGGAGGGCCACCCGATTCCATCCAGCTGAGCTGGAGTTGGGGGCCTTCGGCCAGGGTCTCGATCTGCCATGTGACGCCGACATGGCCCGCCTCTGCCGAGAGGGCCCCGAACTTGGCCGCGTTCGTCGCCAGTTCGTGGATCATCAGCGCCAGGGCAAGGGCCGCCTTCGGCCCGATATCGAGGGCCGGCCCCTCGATCCGCAGGCGGCCGACGCGGGCATTGTCGTGGAGCGCCAGCGCGCCGCGGATCACCGCCTCCATGCCGGCCCGCTCGGCATTGCCGGCGAGCAGGATGTCGTGCGCCTTGCCGAGGGCCAGCAGGCGCTGCAGCAGGGCGTCGCGGGCGGACGTGACGTCCGGGGCGTCGCGCAGGGTTTGCGACGCGATCGCCTGGACCATCGCCAGGGTGTTCTTCAGCCGGTGGCTGAGTTCCTGGCTGAGCATCTCCCGATGCGAGTCGGCCTCGGCCTGCTGGGTCGCATCGAGCATCACGCCGGTCATCCGGGTGGCCGTGCCCTCCGCGGTGCGGACGATGATCGCCCGGTTGACGACCGTGGCATAGGTCCCGTCGGCCCGTCGGAACCGGTATTCCTCGCTCCAGCGTAGGGGCGCGCCCTCGAGGGCCGCCTGGACGCTGCGGCGGACGCGGTCGCGATCCTCGGGGTGGATATGCGCGTACCACCAGGCGTTGCTCGGCTCGATCTCCGCCGGCCGGTAGCCGTAGAGCGCGGATAGCCCCTCGTCCCAGTGGATCCGGCCGGTCTGCGGGTTCCAGTCCCAGATCAGGTCCGTGGTCGCCCGCGACGAGAGCCGGTAGCGCTCCTCAGAGACCGCCAGGGCGTCGCGGGTTTGGCGCTCGGCCGCCAGGGCCGATTCGCGCTCCCGAACCGCGCGGCGCAGATCGAGCTGCGCCATCACCTGCCGCGCCAGCGCCCGCAGGGCGAAGGACTGGTCCGCCTTGAGGCCGTCGGGCCGAGGCTCGGTGTCGATCACGCAGAGGGTCCCGAACGGCACGCCGTCCTCGGTCCGGAGCACGGCGCCGGCATAGAACCGGATGAACGGCGCGCCCGTCACCAGGGTGTTGTCGCGGGTGCGCGGGTCGGCCGTAAGGTCGGGAATCACCATCAGCCCGTCCGCGGAATCCAGCGCGTGGACGCAGACCGACTGGCTCAAGGGTGTCTCGCAGGACGGGAAGCCGAGCCCGGCCTTAAACCATTGCCGGTCGGCCGCGACGAGGCTGACGAGGCCCACCGGCACCGCGCAGATCTGCGTCGCCAGCGTGACGATGTCGTCGAAGGCCGGCTCGCGCGGCGTATCGAGGATGCCGTAGCTGTGGAGGACCTGGAGGCGGGCGGTCTCGATCGGGTCTGACATGGCCGGGGGGCGGAGGCTCGGGCGGCGGAGGCCGGAGAAAGCACGCGGAAGCGATCGGGATCGGTCTTAGCCTATCTTGGGCGTATGAGCATCTTGCACTTCGGGGGCAGGTCTTCGGGTGATGCATATTCAAGCGCATTGTCCGTCGCGGCTCGCCCGACGCCGATCCCCGTGCCAAGCTGGATTGATGACGCTCCTCGCCTATGCCGGTGCCGCCCTGGCGGAGATCGCCGGATGCTTCGCGTTCTGGGCCTGGCTCCGGCTCGGCCGGTCGGCCTGGTGGGCGCTGCCGGGGATCGCCTCGCTCGTGGCCTTCGCCGGCCTGCTGACCCTGGTGGACAGCCCGGCAGCGGGGCGCGCCTTCGCGGCTTATGGCGGGGTCTACGTCGCCGCCTCGGTCCTGTGGCTGTGGCTCGCCGAAGGCCAGCGGCCGGACCGCTGGGATCTGGCCGGCGGCGCCGTCTGCCTAGCGGGCACGGCGATCATTCTGCTCGGGCGGCGGGGGTGAGGTAGCCTCATCGCCCCAGCGTGTAGAACTCGTCGTTCGGCCGCAGTTCGGCGACGCTGGCGAGCCGGTTCGACAGGGCGAACAGGGCGGTGATCGCCGCGATGTCCCAAATGTCGTCCGGGCTGAACCCGTGGCCCGCCAGCACCGCGTGGTCCTCGGCCTCGACCGTGTGGGCCTCCTGCGCGACCTTCAGCGCGAAGGCGAGCATCGCGCGCTGGCGCGGGGCGATGTCGGCCTTGGCGTAGGCGACGGCGATCTGGTCGGCGAGCAGCGGGTTCTTGGCCCGGACCCGCAGGATCGCGCCGTGGGCGATCACGCAGTAGAGGCAGTTGTTGGCTGCGCTGGTCGCGACCACGATCATCTCGCGCTCGGCCTTGGTCAGGCCGCCGGGCTTGTCCATCAGCGCGTCGTGATAGGCCATGAAGGCGCGGAACTCGTCCGGGCGATGCGCGAGCGCCAGGAAGATGTTGGGCACGAAGCCCGCCTTCTCCTGCACCAGGGCGATGCGGGCGCGCAGATCCTCGGGCATCTCGGACAGCTTCGGCACCGGGAAGCGGCTGATCGGGGCCTTTTCGCTCGTCATCGTGCTCTCTTGGTGAAACCGGGCGTTCACGATACGTACGGCACGCTTGGGCCGATCGTCGAGGGCAGCCGGCCAAAACGATGCGGCTAGCTTTCGGAACACGACGATGCGCGAGAAAAAAAGCCCTGGAGCGTCATGAGCAGCATCGTCCGCATTCTGGGGATCGATCCGGGACTCCGCCGCACCGGCTGGGGCCTCATCACCGCGCAGGGCAGCAAGCTGACCTACGGCGATTGCGGCGTCGTGACCTCGGACGGTGACCTGCCGCTGGCCCTGCGCCTGCGCGAGCTGTTCGAAGGCATCGGCCGCATCGTCGACGCGCAGAAGCCCGACGAGGTCGCCGTGGAGGAGACCTTCGTCAACAAGGACGCCCAGGCGACGCTCAAGCTCGGCCATGCCCGGGCCATGGCGCTGGTGGTGCCGGCGCTCGCGGGGCTGCCGGTCTTCGAATACGCCGCCAACCTGATCAAGAAGACCGTGGCGGGCTCCGGCCACGCCGAGAAGGTGCAGATCCAGGCGATGGTGCGCTTCCTGCTGCCGAAGGCCGAGTTCCGCGTCGCCGACGCCGCCGACGCGCTGGCTATCGCGATCACCCATGCCAGCCACCGCGACGCGCACGCCCTGCGCAAGACGCATCTGCCGGAGGGCAAGAAGCGCAGCCTCACCGGCCAAGCGGCCGCAGGCCAGGGACTGGCCGGGAAGGGGTTCTCGGCCGCCGCCGCTGCGCGCATCGAAGCGGCCCTGGCGAAGCAGGGCTGATCGGGCAGGATTTTCCGGGAAACTTGGTGGGGGAAGTAGGACTCGAACCTACGAAGCTTACGCAGCGGATTTACAGTCCGCCCCCTTTGCCGCTCGGGACATTCCCCCAAGGCGGGTTTTTCACCCGCGGCGCCCTTATGGTGAGGGGCTGGCCGGGTGTCAACGCTTGTCGTGGTCTGATCCCGCCTCCCGGGCCACGTTTACGGCGCTTCGCCGGGGTTGAGGATTTGGAGCCGCTTCGCGGCACGTCCCGTGTTGGGTCCCGGGTCGCAGTCCGCTGGCGCTGCATGCGCCCGGGAGAGGGCGCAGCGTTTCATCCTGCACCGCCCATTTCCCGGACAGGTGGAGCGAAGCGGAACCTGATCCGGGACCCAGCACGGGACGCGCCGCGCAGCGGCTCATTCCGAACGAACCTGCCCACACACCCTGCCGCCGGGGAAGAAAACGCGAACGTTCCGCGTCCCCAGGGATTCACAAAGGAATCGGGATCGGCCACGGTG
The DNA here is from genome assembly GCF_022829425.1 of Methylobacterium sp. J-072. Classification (NCBI taxonomy): domain Bacteria; kingdom Pseudomonadati; phylum Pseudomonadota; class Alphaproteobacteria; order Hyphomicrobiales; family Methylobacteriaceae; genus Methylobacterium; species Methylobacterium sp. J-072. The sequence goes on from NZ_JAKSYK010000174.1 coordinate 112,203, forward strand.
CGCGGATGTCGCCCTGCTTCGCCGGCCATTGACCCGTCCCGCCCCGTCCCTGCGGTCCCACCAGCGTACGTTGATGGCCCTCGTGGCGGCCATGGCGAGCGGGGAGGCGGGGCATGTCCAGAAGATCCTGGCGGCGGTGACGCCCGGGGGCGGCAAGTCGCTGCTGCCGGTGATCGCCGCGCACACGCTGATCGCGGCCGGCCGGGTCGAGCGCTTGGTCTGGGTGGTGCCGCGGGATTCCCTGCGCCTCCAGGCGGAGGAAGCCTTCGCCGACCCGCTCTGGCGCGCAGCGTTCGGGCATGCGCTCAGCGTGCGCGCCGCCGACAACGAGCGCGATCCGGCCCGCGGCCTCTCCGGCTACGTCACCACCTATCAGGCGGTGGCGGCCGCCCCGGCGCTGCACCTCGCGGAGGCGCGGGCGCACCGCACCCTGCTGGTGGTCGACGAGGTCCATCACCTGCCGGTCCCGGGGCGGCCGGGGGCGGACGACGCCTCCGCCGAGGAGGAAGCCGAGGCGGGGGCGTGGTCCCGGGCGATGCTGCCGGTGATGGAGGCGGCCGAGATCGGCCTGTTCCTGTCCGGCACCCTGGAGCGGGCCGACGGCCGGCGCATCCTCGGCTTGCCCTACCGGCCGTCCGCCCTCGGCCGCGGTCCCGAACTCGACCTCGATGCGCCGGGGCTGGCGGTGATCGGTTATTCGCGCTCGCAGGCGCTGGCCGAGCGGGCGGTGCTGCCGGTCACCTTCGGTGCGATCGACGGCGAGGCGAGCTGGCTCGAAGGCGGGCGGATCGCTGGCGACAGCCCCCGGGTCGGGCCGCACCGCCTTGGCGCCGGTTCGGTCCGGGTCACCACCCGGCCGGCTTTGTTCACGGCCCTGCGCACTGGCTTCGCCCGGGATCTCCTCAGCGAATCCTTCTTCGCGACCAAACGCCTGCGCGCCCGGCGCCGGCTCGAACGCGATCTGCCGCCCGGCCAGATGGCCCGGGGACTCGGCAAGCTCCTGGTGGTCGCCCCGGACCAAGCGAGCGCCCGCACCTACATGACGACCCTGCGGAGCTGGATGCCGGCCCAGCAGGGGGAGCGTGACGTCCGCTTGGCGACCTCCGGCCAGGGCGACGCCCACGCGGCCCTGGCGGCGTTCCGCCTGACCGCGGAGCCGGCGGTGCTGGTGACGGTGGCGATGGCCTATGAGGGGCTCGACGCCCCCGAGGTCGCCGTGGTGGCGGCCCTCACCCATATCCGCTCCCGGCCCTGGCTGGAGCAGATGCTGGCGCGAGCCACCCGGGTCGATCCGCATGCCGGCCCCTACGACAACCAGCAGGCCCTGGTCTTCCACCCGGACGACCCGCTCTTCGCGCGCTTCCGCCTGGAACTCGAGACCGAGCAGGGCAGCAGCGTCCGGCCGAAGCGCGAGCGGCCGGCGAGCGCCATCGTCCCGGAGCGGACCCCGTGGCGTGACGAGGATCCCGGCGGCATCACGCCGCTGGAGAGCAACGCGATCGGGCTGCGCTACGCCCTGCTGCGCCCGCGGCTCGCCGAGCCCGCACCGGTGGCGCCGGCGCCGGAACCGCCGTCCGTCACCGAGCGGACCCTGCGCCAGCGGCTCGCGGTCGCGGTGGCGAGCCAAGCGGTCGAGGACGAGGCGTCGTTGCGCGTGCCCCGCGGCGGCAACCTCGCGCATCGCTACAACGCGGTGCTCAAGCGCGTACTCGGCAAGGGCCGTGCGACCATGACCCTGCCCGAGCTGGAGGCGGCGCTGGCCTGGCTTGAACGCAACCGGCTCTCGGACCATCTCGACCGCCTCGACGGTGACGCCCGCTACGCGTGGTCCGCCCGCCGGCGCCGCGGTCGCTGGCAGCCGGAGCGCGCCGCCGGCCGCTGACCCGTCGCGGATTGGAGGAGCGCGCGATGACCGAAACCCTGCCGGACGCCTTCGCGGCGACGCTGACCGAGCCTGAGCCGCCCGCGGCCTGGCCGGCGCCGCGCGCCGCCCTCTGGTGGCTCGCCAGGGACGCGACCGAGACCGCAGACGCCACCTGGGCGCGGGCGCACGCCCTGGTCCAGGACGCCTCCGGGCCCGACGCCGCCTGGGTGCACGCGCATCTCCACCGCATCGAGGGCGATGACGGCAATGCCCGCTACTGGTATGGCCGCGCCGGCCAGCCCGTGCCGCGCGGCACGCTCGCCGAGGAGCGGGCGGCCCTGATCGCCGCCCTGGCGAGCGCGGGCTGAACTCCGCGGCATCCGGTCCAAACCTGTCCGTCCCGCGCGACCGGCCGTGACGGCAGGATCGTTTATTACGCAAACAGACTATGCCTCACGGATCGAAATTTAATATCTGCGCGACATGTCGGCCATACCTGGCGTGGCAGGATTGATTTTACATCGCGCCCGCAAATCGATATCGGGCATGATGCCCTCTTGATCGCCCGTGACAATTGAGAAGCCTGTGCGTTTCCCCCCGTCTACGTTGTCTTCGATATCCTGCAACGATGAAATCTGAGTCAGGCTGGGCCCGTCGATTTCGGATCACAAGGAACGTGCTGGTTATCGTGATGAGCTTGAGCTGTTTAGTCTGCAGTGTGGGCCTGGCGGGTCTTTCGCTGCGCCACCCCACGCGCGCGGTCGCCCTCGAACGCTTGAGCGGGATCTGCCTGGTGCTCGGCCTGTCCCTGCTCGGGGTCGCCCTGCACGGCGCCCGCTTATAGTCTGAGGGCTGCGAAGACCGATTCTCGGAACGCCTGAGCCGACAACCGGTTGACAGCCCGCCCGGCGCGCAGGCCGGGCCTCGATTATCGGAGCGGACCTATGAGCCTCCTCGGCAGCATCGTCGGCAAGATCCTTCATCCGTTCGGCGGCGGTTCCGCGGACGCCGCACCCTCATCCACGTCGGGCTCCTCCAGCGGCTCGGCCGGTACGGGCACCGCGTCGGCCCCCGGGAGCGCCAGCGGCGGCGAGCCCGTCGACGTGGAGGCCGTGCTCACCGGCCTCGCAGAGAAGAACTCGCAGACGCTCGATTGGCGCCACTCCATCGTCGACCTGATGAAGCTGCTGGGCCTGGATTCGGGCCTGTCGGAGCGCAAGAAGCTCGCCGACGAGTTGCACTACACCGGCGACAAGGAGGACTCGGCCTCCATGAACATCTGGCTGCACAAGCAGGTGATGGTGAAGCTCGCCGAGAACGGCGGCAAGGTGCCGGAAGACCTCAAGAACTAAAGCCACGCAAGGCCCGGCGCCTGATCGCGCCGGGCCTTCCTCAGCGCCCGGTGCGGACCCGGGTCCAGAGGCGGGTGACGTAGCGCTGGGTGCGGTCGTCCCAGGCGGTGTTGATCGACAGGCGCTGCATCGTCGCCTCGTCCGGGTAGATGCCGGGATTGCTCAGGATCTCGGGCTTCACGAGCTTCTTCGCCGCGAGGTTGCCGCTGGCATAGGCCACGAAGTTGGTGTTGGCCGCCGCCACCTCGGGCCGCAGCATGTAGTCGATGAAGGCCAGGGCCTCGGCCGGGTGGGCGGCATCCTTCGGGATTGCGAAGGTGTCGAACCACATCAGCGCGCCTTCCTTCGGGACCACGTAGGCGATCTCGATCCCGTTCTTCGCCTCTTCGGCCCGGCGCTTGGCTTGCAGCACATCGCCGGAATAGCCGACCGCCACGCAGATATCGCCGTTGGCCAGCGCCTGGATGTATTCCGAGGCGTGGAACTTCCGGACGCTGCCGCGGACCTTGAAGAGGGCGTCGGTCACCAGGGTCAGGTCGTCCCAGCGCTTGGAATCGGCCTTGGCGCCGAACACCGGCAGCATGCTGGGAATCAGATCCTCGGGACTATCGAGCATCATGATCCCGCAATCCTTGAGCTTGTTCGCGGAAGCCGGATTGAGGACGACGGTCCAGGAATTCAGCACCGCGTTGGCGCCCAAACGCTCGCGGACGGCGGCGACGTTGTAGCCGATGCCGGTGGTGCCCCACATGTAATCGACCGCGAACGTATTGCCGGGGTCGTACACGGCCAGCCGATTGGAAATCTCCGACCAGAGATTGCCGAGGTTCTTCAGCTTGGACTTGTCCAGGGGCAGGAACGCCCCGGCCCGGATCAGCCGCTGCAAATAGGGTCCGGACGGCACGACGATGTCGTAGCCGGACCGGCCAGCCAGCAGCTTGGTCTCCAGGATCTCGTTGTTGTCGTAGGTGTCGTAGACGACCTTGATCCCGGTCTCCCGGGTGAAGGCGTCGAGCACCTTCGGGTCGATGTAATCCGACCAGTTGTAGATGTTGACGACCCGCTCCTCCGCGGCCCGCACGGGCGCAGCCGGGGCGAGGATGAGGAGGGCGACGAGCAGCGCTGCCATCCGGGGACGAAAGCCACTTCCCGCGCGCGCGGCTGCCCGACGCCGGACCGGGACGAAGCGCCGGACCGATCGTTCGATCCGGCCCGCCCCGGCCCCACTCACGCCTGCCTCGCGGCGACGACCACGATCTCGACCAAATATTGCGGATCGCACAGCCGCGCCTCGACGGTGGCGCGCGCCGGCGGGTGCTCCTGCGATACCCAGGCATCCCAGGCGGCGTTCATCTCGGCGAAATGGCCGATGTCGGCGAGGTAGATCGTCGCCGACAGGATGTGATCCTTGTCGCTTCCGGCGACCGCGAGCAGCCGGTCGATCTGCACCAGGATATTCTGGGTCTGGGCGGTGACTCCGGTGCCGACCGGATCGGACGCCACCTGGCCGGCGAGGTAGATGGTGTTGCCGTGGATGGCGCCCTGCGACATCCGCGTTCCCGGTTCGATCCGTTCGATGCTCATTCCAGTCCCCAGCCGGCGGAAGTCGGTATCTGCCGTGGCAGTGGTGCGGCCGTAAAGGGCTGCGCGCCGACGCGCCGCGGGAACCAGCGGAAAATTCTCCCCGGCGTGTGCAGTTGCGAGCAACCGTGGCCGGCCGCCGTGCGTTCATCCGGCATCGCTTGTCACGCCTTGGGGTTCGTCATGGGTATTCTCTGGACCATCGTCATCGGGTTCCTCGCCGGAATCATCGCCAAGTTCCTCATGCCCGGACCGAACGAGCCGTCGGGCTTCATCCTGACGACCATTCTCGGCATCGTCGGCGCCTTCGTGGCAACCTTCATCGGCCAGGCCGTCGGCTGGTACGGACCGAACCAGGGCGCGGGCTTCATCGGTGCCATCGTGGGCGCCGTCGTGGTGCTGTTCATCTACGGCTTCATCGCCGGACGCCGCAGCACGACGATCTGACCAGTTCCGGAGCGCTAGAACGCGAAGGGGCGCCCCGTGGGGCGCCCCTTTTTTGTTTTTTGGCCTGCTCAATCCGTCGACCGGGCGAAGCCCTTAGAAGTGATCCGCCGCTGCCTTCACGGCACAGTGGCCGGTGGCGCCGCGCACGGCCAGACCGACGCCGACGACCAGCGCCAGCAGGCTGAGGATCTTGTTCGGCCTCGGCTGCGCGGCCGCCGCGGCGATCCCGAGGCCCAGAGCCACCGACACCGCCCGCTCGGTGGTGGTGAGGTTCGGCTGCCCGCTGAAGATGTCCTGGATCATATCGTTGGCCATGAAAGCTTTCCCGCTGTGAGGTCGCGGTGCGAACGCGGGCGCGGGGCGGGCGTTCCAACCGTCCCGCACGGTGGAGGCGTGCAGGCTGCGCAGGCGCCCGAATGGCACCTGCTGCCGCGCGGGGACGACCGACGACGCCACAGTAGAACGTCGCATCAAGCGCTTGAGCAGGACCTGCCGGACAGACACACTCCGAGGCTCCAGTTCCAGGGAGTTAGGCTTGGCGCATGAAAAAGGCGCGGCCCCGGGGGCCGCGCCTTTCATCTCAGGCCCACGCCGGCCAAGACCAGCGCGGGAAAGTCCCAAACAATCACTCGCCGGCGGAGTCGCGGCGGCGCTCGCCGCGGTGGCGGCCGCCATTGTCCTCGCGCCGGGGCTCGCCGTCCCGGTCGCTGCGGCTGGAATCGCGCTCGGCCTTCACCTTCTCGGTGATGTCCTCGCCGGTCTGCTGATCGACGACGCGCATGGACAGGCGGATCTTGCCGCGGTCGTCCTGACCGAGGAACTTCACCTTGACCTTGTCGCCTTCCTTGACGACGTCCGTCACCTTGGCGACCCGCTGGGCGGCGAGTTCCGAGATGTGGACGAGGCCGTCCTTGGCGCCGAAGAAGTTCACGAAGGCGCCGAACTCCATGCACTTCACGATCGTGCCGTCGTAGATCATGCCGTTCTCGGGCTCGGCGACGATCGAGCGGATCCAGTTATAGGCCGCCTTGATCGCCTTGCCGTCGGCCGAGGCGATCTTCACGATACCGGTATCTTCGATGTTGATCTTGGCGCCGGTCTTCTCGACGATCTCGCGGATCACCTTGCCGCCGGTGCCGATCACGTCCCGGATCTTGTCGGTCGGGATCTGCATCGTCTCGATGCGCGGCGCGTACTCGCCGAGCTCCGGCCGGGCGTCGGTGAGGGCCTTGGCCATCTCCTGAAGGATGTGGGCGCGCCCGTCCTTCGCCTGGTCGAGGGCGACCCGCATGATCTCCTCGGTGATGCCGGCGATCTTGATGTCCATCTGGAGCGAGGTCACGCCCTCGTCCGTGCCGGCCACCTTGAAGTCCATGTCGCCGAGGTGATCCTCGTCGCCCAGGATGTCGGACAGCACCGCGAAGCGCTCACCCTCGAGGATGAGGCCCATGGCGATGCCGGCCACCGGACGGCGCAGGGGTACGCCGGCATCCATCAGCGACAGCGAGCCACCGCAGACCGAGGCCATCGAGGACGAGCCGTTGGACTCGGTGATCTCGGACACGACGCGGATCGTGTACGGGAACTCGTGCGCCGGCGGCAGGACCGGCCGGATCGCCCGCCACGCCAGCTTGCCGTGGCCGATCTCGCGACGGCCCGGGGAGCCCATGCGGCCGGTCTCGCCCACCGAATAGGGAGGGAAGTTGTAGTGGAGCAGGAAGCGCTCCTTGTAGGTGCCGTCGAGCGAGTCGATGAACTGCTCGTCCTCGCCGGTGCCGAGCGTGGCGACCACGAGGGCCTGGGTCTCACCGCGGGTGAACAGCGACGAACCGTGGGCGCGGGGCAGAACGCCGACCTCGGAGACGATCGGGCGGACCGTCTTCAGGTCGCGGCCGTCGATGCGCGAGCCGGTGTCGAGCACGTTCCAGCGCACGACCTTGGACTGCGCCTCCTTGAAGGCGGCCTTGACCTTCTCGGCCGGGAACTTTTCCGCACCCTCGGGGCACAGGGCAGCCAGCACCTTCGCCTTCACCGCGTCGACGGCGGCGTAGCGCTCCTGCTTGACCGTCTTGGTGTAGGCGGCGCGCAGCTCGGTCTCCCAGACCTCCAGCACGGCCTTCTCGACATCCGCGTTCTCGGGGGCCTGGAAGTCGCGCGGCTCCTTGGCGGCCTTCTCGGCCAGGCGGATGATCGCCTCGATGACCGGCTGGAAGTGCTTGTGGCCGAACATCACGGCGCCGAGCATCACGTCCTCGGAGAGCTCCTTGGCCTCCGACTCGACCATCAGCACGGCGTCCTGGGTGCCGGCGACGACGAGGTCGAGGCTCGACTCCTCCTTGGTCTCGGTGACCAGCGGGTTCAGCCGGTAGCCGCCGTTGATGTAGCCGACGCGGGCGGCGCCGATCGGGCCCATGAACGGCACGCCCGACAGGGTCAGGGCGGCGGAGGCCGCGACCATCGACACGATGTCGGGATCGTTCTCGAGATCGTGGGTCAGGACGGTGATGACGACCTGGGTGTCGTTGCGCCAGCCGTTGATGAACAGCGGGCGGATCGGGCGGTCGATCAGGCGGGAGACCAGAGTCTCCTTCTCGGAGGGACGGCCCTCGCGCTTGAAGTAGCCGCCCGGGATGCGGCCGGCGGCGTAGGCGCGCTCTTGGTAGTTCACGGTGAGCGGGAGGAAATCGATGCCGGGCTTCGGCTCCTTGGTGGCGACCACGGTGGCGAGCACCGAGGTCTCGCCGTAGGTGGCGAGCACCGCGCCATCAGCCTGACGGGCGACCTTGCCGGTCTCGAGGACGAGCTTGCGGTCGCCCCACATCAGCTCTTCGCGTTGAACGTCGAACATTCTTGTCTCTTCCTTGCCTTCGGCGGGCCCGGCCCGGCGCCGTCGGGGGCAAGACGGCGCGACACTTCATCCGGGGAAGTGTCGCGCGATCCTGCCCCGACGCTGGCGCCTCGAAGCGACCCGTTTTTCGAGCGGCCGGACCCATTCCGGCAGCCCGAGATTGCAGAACGCGGCCCCGAGCCGGGCTCGGAACCGCGCGTGGTGCGCCTTAGCGGCGGATGCCGAGACGCTCGATGAGGGCGCGGTAGCGGGCCTCATCCTTGCGCTTGACGTAGTCGAGCAGCGAGCGGCGCTGCGAGACCATCTTCAGCAGGCCCCGGCGGGAATGGTTGTCCTTGCCGTGGGTCTTGAAGTGGCCGGTCAGGTTGGTGATCCGCTCGGTGAGGATCGCGACCTGGACCTCGGGGGACCCGGTGTCCTTGGCGTCCTTGCGGTGTTCCTTGATGAGCGCGGTCTTGCGCTCTGCCGTGATCGACATCGCATGCCTTTCGGGTTGTGCGGGTTCGGATGCGGCGCCCCGGAGGAGGGCGCGCGGACTCGGCGTTCGGCCAGTGCCGGGATGTCGTCCAGCACGGTCACAGCGCCAAGCGGCTCAAGCCCCGCCCGGTAACCCGGGCTGAGGCCGCGCGATCCATACACGAAACCGCCGGATACGCCAGCCCCGGGCCCCCAGGGCCGCGCCGAGGGAAGGGTTAACATCCGCGTGCTAGCCGGAGGGCGCACGAAGGTTGGCCCAGCGATGAACGCGAGTCTCACCGATGCGTGCGGCGTCCTCGCGGCGACGCTGCTCGGCGTCCCCCTGGTCCTGCTGCCGGGCTATGCACTGGGCAGATTGACCGGGATTTTGGGGTTTAGCACCCTCGCCCCCGGGGGCCGATTTCTCTGCTCTGCCCTATTGGGAATCGGCCTGCTGCCGGCCCTCGACAGCCTGCTGGTCCAGGCCGCGGGCGTTCCGGCCGCCGCCCTGGCGAACGGCGCGCTCGGGCTGGCGACGCTGGTGCCGGCAGCCCGCTGGCTTCGGGGCCGGGTCGACCTGCCGGCCACGGGGCGTGGGCTGGCGCTCGCCGCGCTCTGGGTCGTCATCGTCGCCTACGCGCTGATCGACATCGACACCGGCACGGGCCTGTACCAGCCGGTGACCGTCATCGACCTCGTCAAGCACGCGAGCCTGACCCGCTCGATCGTCCAGGACGGCTTGCCGCCGGTCGATCCGTTCTTCGCCCGACCCGAACGGGCCGGCTACTACTACTTCTTCTACACGCTGTGCGCGCTCATCGACTGGGCCGGCGGGACGCTGGTCGACGGACGTACCGCCTTCGCCGGGATGGCCTTCTGGACCGGGATCGGGCTGCTCGGCCTGCTGGACCGGCTGCTCGCCGCCACCGGGCTGGTGCGGGACGCCTCCCAGCGCCTTGTCCGCGGCGCGACGCTCCTGCTGCTGCCGGCGGGCGGGCTCGACATCCTGCTGGTCATCCGCAACCGCATCGAGACCGGGATCTGGATCCCGATACCGGAATGGCTGAACGAGCAGGTGCTGAACTGGCCGAGTTCCCTCGTCTGGGTTCCGCACCACGTCGCGGGCGCGCTGGCCGGCTGGCTGGGGCTGCTCACCCTCGCCGAGGCCGCGGACGGGACACGGCGCCCCCCGGGCGCCACGGTCGCGGTGGCAGGCATCGCGTTCGCGGCCTGCGCGGGCCTGTCGGTCTGGGTCTGCCTCGGCACGGTCGCGGCGGCCGGGACCTGGCTGGCGCTGCTGGCGATCGAGCGGCGCTGGCGCGATGCCGGCCGGCTCGTCGCGGCGGGGCTCGTCGCCGCCCTCCTGGCCGCACCCTACCTGTCCGGCCTCCTGGCGAGCCGGGGCGAGGCCGGGCAGGCCATCGTATTTGCGGTCCGGAGCTTCGGTCCCCTCGAGGGTGCGGCGGACAGCCCGGTGTTAAGCCTGATCCGCGTGATCTTGCTGCCGGTCAATTACTACCTGGCCTTCGGGGTCCTCGCCGCCGGCGCGTTCCTGTTCTGGCGCATCGTCCCCCGGAGCGAGGCCCATGCCCGCGAGGCGGGGCGGTTGCTCACCATCGTGGCGGCCTCCTCCCTGCTGATCGGCGGCTTCCTGCGCTCGGCGATCCTCTACAACGACCTGGGCTGGCGCGTGGTCCTGCTGGCGCAAGTCGCCACCCTGGCCTGGAGTGTGTCGGCCCTGACGCGGATTGCCGGGGCGCGGTTCCGGCTGCCCGGATTGATCGCCGTGCTGCTCCTGCTCGGCTACGCGACGACGCTCTACGGATTTGCCGGGATGCGGGCCTATCCCGCGTCCGGCCTCCCGAACTTCGCCTTCCTCAATGGCCGCCCCGATATCGATCGTGCCCTGCGGGCCGCCTACGCCTGGGCCGGGGAGCGGCTGCCCCGGGTTCTGGTGTTGCAGGCGGCCCCCGGAGGGCCGCGGGTGTTCGATTTCGGTCTCTATGGATTTCACCCCGTCGCGGTGGCCGATCGGGAAGCGCGGCTGTTCGGAGCCTCGCAGGAGGCCGTCGCGGCGCGGCTGGCGCAGGTTGCGCCGATTTTTTCCGATGTGCTCACCACAGACGATGTCCACCACCGGGCCGCCGGAGCCGGTATCGGCGCATTGATCGTCACCGCGCAGGATTCCCCCTGGGCGAACCCGGAGTCCTGGGTCTGGCGCAACCGGCCGCTCTACGCGTCGCCGCGCGTCCGGATCCTGTCAGTCGACGACCTGGATGGGGGACCGCGATGAAAGAGGCCGTCCCCTCGCATCCGCGACAGGCGCTGCGCTGGCTCGCGGCCCAGGGTGCGCTGCATGCGGGCGCGCTTCTCATCGGCTTCGGCTGCTTCGTGCTGCTATTCCGGACGGATCTGTGGTCCGGCGTCACGATCCTGTTCTATCGCGGCCTGATCCTGCTGGTCGTAGCCTTCCTGGTCAGCGTCGTGGCGACGGCGGCCCTGGCCGGGCTCGGCCGCGCCTGGGGGCTGCGCCGCCGCGATGCCCTCGGCGCCTGCGTGCTGTCGCTCGCCCTGAACCTCAGCGTCTTCGTGATCTTCCCGGTGACGGTCGATCGCTCGATCAGCGTGTTCCTGCTCGGGCAGATGGCGGCCCATCCCGAGGAGCACTTCAGCGCCGAGCGGGCGCGGGCGGTGTTCGAATCCGTCTATCTCGGCGAGTTCCGCCAGATCGAGCGGCGTCTGGCGGAGCAGACCGCATCGGGCAACCTCGCTGCGGACGGGGACGGCTACGTCATCACCCCGCAGGGCCGTGCCTTCATCCGGTTGTCAGGACTCGTCGCCAAGGTCTTCCAGACCGATCCCAGGATGATCGAGGGCCGGCCATCGTCCGGGAACCCGCCGACGCGTTGAACGCCGTCGCGCAGATCCTGCCCCAATCCAGACCGCGCGACTCGCGCGAGCCCATTCGGCCAACACATCCCGATCCAGCGCGCTCAGACGAAAGCTGCTTCCCGAAGAGGCAAAGAGCATCGACTGCGATCGACGCCGCGGATAAGAAAACCTGACGCCGAATCTTGAAGCCGCCCGCAAAATCGCGACACACGCACAAGGCGTATTCATCGGAGCACGTTTAAGATTTGAGGCCCGAAAGGTCGATCTCTCATGAGCACCCGCGTGATACTTCGGTGATGCCTGCAGATATCGGCAACGCGCGTCCCGATCACGGCGCCAGGCCTGCGGTCGAGTGGGCGCTCGGAGGGTTCGGCTGCCTGGTCGCCGTGCTGGTGCCGTTCGCCATACTGGCGCTGCCCCAATCGGAGGTGGTGGCGGTCGTCGGACCGCCCGGCAGCGGCGCTGCCGAGTCCGTCCGGATCATCGCGGCGGCGGGCGGGACCGTTCTGAACCGCGGCGGCCCGGACAACGTCCTCTGGGCCCGCTCGGACCGGGAGGGATTCACCGGCCGCCTCTACGCTGCGGGGGCCCGCCTCGTCCTCGACGGCCACCTGTCCGAGGGGTGCGGTCCGTCCGCCTCCTCAACGCCTTCGCCGAACGCCACCCCGGCAACGGCCTGGAACTCGCCTCGATGAGCCATCTCGATATCCTGCAGCGCCGCTTCGCCCGCTTCCTGATCCTGCTGCTCTGGGCCCATGTGCCGATCATCGGCGCCTATGAGGTCGTTCTAAGCGGGGGCTTGCCCGCACTCGGCCCGATCGCCGGGGCCATCTGCCTCGCCGGCATCGTGACCGGTCTGTGGCTGCGCGACCCGATCAGCACGGCCACCCGCATCGTGAGCGGCGTGGCCTTCGTGGGCATGGCCGCGCTCCTGCTGGTCGTCTGTGCCGGTCGTCCCTGGCAGATCGACATGCACATGTACTTCTTCGCCTGTCTGGCGGTGTTGGCCGGATGGTGCGACTGGCGCGTGATCCTGGCGGCGGCGGCGGCCACGGCTGTCCATCACCTCGCTCTCAATCTCGCAATGCCGGCTCTCCTTTTCCCGGGCGGGACGGCTGATCTGGGCCGGGTGCTGCTGCACGCCGCGATGGTGCTCGCCGAGACGGTCATCCTGATCGCGGTCTGCCGGACCGTGGAAGGGTCCTTCAAGTCCCTCGCAACCTCCGAGGCCGAGGCGCAGGCGCAGCTCGCCCGGGCCATGGAGCTGGAGCAAGAGGCGACCACGAACCGGTCCGCGCTCGAGACCGAGCGCAAGTCCGGGACCGAGCAGCTCGCCCGCGCCTTCGAGGATTCGATCGGCGGCATCCTCGACCACGTCGCCAAAGCGGCCGGTGCCGTCGAAGCGCGCGCGGCCGGCATGGCCTCGACGGCGGCCACGACCGCGGACCGGTCGATCGGGGTGGCCGCTACCGCCGGGGATGTCGCCGGCAAGGTCCAGGGTGCCGCGGCGGCGGCCGAGGAGCTGGGTTCGTCGATCGGCGAGATCGGGCGGCAGGTCGACGTGTCGGCCGAGATGGCGCGCGAAGCCGCCACGCAGGCCGCTGCGGCGACGCCCCTCGTGACCGAGTTGCGCACGGCGGCCGAACGCATCGGCGACGTGGTGGCACTGATCTCGAACATCGCCGGCCAGACCAACCTGCTGGCGCTGAACGCCACCATTGAGGCGGCCCGGGCCGGCGAGGCGGGCCGGGGCTTCGCGGTGGTCGCCGCCGAGGTCAAGGAACTCGCCGAGCAGACGGGGCGCGCCACGCAGGAGATCGCCGCGCAGGTCAACCGCATCCAGACCTCCACCGGGCAGGCGGTCGCGGCCGTGGACGGCATCACCGTCCGGATCCGCGACATGAGCGGCGTCGCCACGGCGATCACCGCCGCGGTCGAGGAACAGCGCGCGGCCACGCAGGAGATCCTGAAAAACGTCTCGGCGGCTGCCACGGACACGAGCGACATCACCGCCACGCTCACGGATGTCACGGGCGACGTGCAGGTCACCGGGTCCGAAGCGGGGCACGTCCTCGCCTCGATCTCGGACCTCTCGAAAGACTTCGCGACCCTGCGTGCCGAGGTCGGCCGCTTCCTCGCCTCCGTGCGTGCGGCATAAGGTCCCGGCTCGGTTCTTGCTCGTGGGCCTCTCATCGTCCACCCAGTCACTGAAGACCGTGAGCCTCGACATGTCCGACACCGCCGCCATCGCCCGGATCGAGAGCCCGGCGACCGGCGATCCCAGCCTCGCCCGGAGCCTCACCGCCCCGGGCCTCGTCGCCATCGGGCTCGGCGCCACGATCGGCGCGGGCATCTTCGTGCTGACCGGAACCGCCGCGGCGCAATATGCGGGTCCGGCGCTGAGCCTGTCCTTCGTGATCGGCGGCATCGCCTGCGGCTTCGTTGGGCTGTGCTACGCCGAACTGGCAGCCATGATCCCGGAGGCGGGCTCGACCTACACCTACACGCGAGCGTGCCTCGGCGTGCTGCCGGCCTGGATCATCGGCTGGGATCTCGTGCTCGAATTCGCCATGGCGGCGGCCACGGTGGCGGTGGGCTGGTCCGGCTACGCGCAATCGCTCGCAGCGGATTTCGGCCTGGCGCTGCCGGCCGCGCTGGCCTCGGCACCGGGGGATGGCGGCCTGGTCAACCTGCCGGCAGCCGGGATCGTGCTGGTGCTGACCGCTCTCCTGACCCGCCGGACCCGGGAGGCCTCCCTGGTGAACGGGCTGCTGGTGATTGCCAAGATCGCGATCATCCTGGCCTTCGTGGGCGTTGGCGCGGTCCACCTCCAGCCGGAGCTCTGGCACCCGTTCGTGCCGGAGAATGCCGGCTCGTTCGGCACCTACGGCTGGAGCGGCGTGTTCCGCGGGGCCGCGGTGGTGTTCTTCGCCTTCGTCGGCTTCGAGACCGTCGCGACCGCGGCGGGCGAGTGCCGGGCGCCCCAGCGCGACGCGCCGGTCGGGCTGATCGGATCGCTCGCCATCAGCACGATCCTGTACGTGGCGGTCGCGGCGGTGCTCACCGGCCTGGTTCCCTATCAGGAACTGGACGTGGCCGACCCGATCGCCAAGGCGATCGACCGCCTCGCGATGCCCGGCCTCGCCATCGTGATCAAGATCGGCGCCCTGATCGGACTGACCACCTCGGCGCTGACGGCGCTCTACGGGCAGGGCCGGATCTTCTTCGCCATGGCCCGGGACGGGCTGCTGCCGCCCCTGTTCTGCCGGGTCGATCCGAAGACCCGGGCGCCGGTGGCGAGCCAGGTGGTGATCGGGCTGTTCACCGCGGCGGTGGCCGGGCTGGTGCCGATCGATATCCTGGGTGAGCTCGTCAGCATCGGCACGCTCCTGGCGTTCAGCCTGGTCTGCGGCATCGTGCTGATCCTGCGCCGGACCCAGCCCGACCGGCCCCGGCCGTTCCGCGTGCCGGCGGCGACGCCGATGGCCGTGCTGGGCATCCTGTCGTGCCTGGTGCTGATGGCCTCGCTGCCGGCCGATACCTGGATCCGGCTCGCCATCTGGCTGGTCATCGGCCTGGCGATCTATGCCGGCTACGGCCGGCGCCACACCCGGCTCACCCGAGCAGATTGAGCGTCGCCCGGCTCACCGCGTCGATCGAGGCCTCCGCGCTGAGATTCAGCTCGTAGTTCCGGATCACGCGCTGGAGGTCGGCCGATTCCAGCGCGACGTTGACGTTCGGCAGGCGGACATAACCCTGCCGGTCGGCCGCCGCGTTCGATGGGTCGTAGCGCCGACGGAAATCGCTGCCGTCGCGCACGATGCGGCCGACCGGTTCGCGCGCTTTGTCGACGTCGACCGGCTGGAACACGGCGATCTTCCGGGCATAGGGCGCCCCGCTCGGATCGGCCGGGGCGGAATCGGCGTTCGCGATGTTCTCGGAGATGGCCCGGATCTGCCCGTTCTGGATCCGGCGGCCAAAGGCCAGCGCGTCGGTGGCCGCCTTGAGGGGGCTGGTATCCGGCATCGGGCGGGCTCGGTCGGCGCGGGGAAAGGCTGAACGATCTTCTACGAAACAGCCTTAAGAGCCGGTTAAGCGGCGCGACCGGACAGGCTGACCGCCTCGCGCAGATCGCGTCCGTCGGTGAGCCGCAGGCCCCTGCGGCGCAGGGAGGCGAGCAGCGCCCGGTCCGGGAACGGGCAATAGGGCAGGACTTCCGTGGTCCGGCCTTCGGGCAGGCGGTCCGTGCGGGCGATCGCGTCGAGCAGTTGGTCGAGCATGCCGCGCCCATGGGCGTGGAGCGCCACGGCCGCCCGGGTGGCGGTGGTGGCGGCGGGGAGGGGCACAGCCTCCTGGGCCAGGATCGCCCCGGTATCGATCGTCGCGGCGAGCCGATGCAGGGTCATGCCGAAGGCGCCGGGCCCGTCGGACAGCGCATGGATCGTCGGAACCGGGCCGCGGTGACGCGGCAGCAGTCCGGGATGGCCGTTGATGCCGCCCAGCCGTGCCAGACCGATGGTCGCGGCCTTCAGGATCTGGTCGAAATGATAGGTCAGGATCAGGTCCGGGGCCGCCTCGCGCAGCGCCTGCGCGACCTCGGGGCCGTTGACGTCGTCCACCGTCAGGGTCGGGATACCGAGTCGCCGGCACAGGGTCTTGAGCGGGGTCGATTCCGGCGCGTCGCCGCTGCCGGAAACCGCCTGGGTCAGGGGCGCCAGCGGGCGCAGCAGGTCCGGCAGCCCGAAATTCACCGCGAGGTAGGGCAGGATCCCGGCGCCGGAGCGGGCGAGATGGCGCCGGACCTGCCCGGTCAGGCCGCCGCTCGAGGGCCGCTCCGCGTTCGAGAGCCCGACCAAGGCGATGTCGGCCCGGTGATCGGCCACGAACCGGCGCACCACCCGGGCATTGGGCAGCGCCTCCAGGACGAACAGGGCGATCCGGGCGCGGGCCATCAGCGGCGCGGCCGCCGCTGGAACCGGAAGGCGTAGAGCCCGGCCCGGCGGATGCTCTCGGGCAGGAGCAGCACGGTCCTGGCCAGGGCCGCCAGCACGAACGGGAAGGCGATCACGTCGCGGTCCTTCGCGACGCCCTTGGCGATGTGCAGGGCCGCCTCGTCGGCGCTCATCTCCAGGGGACGCCAACCCTTGAGCTCGCCGCCCATCGGGGTCTTCACATAGCCCGGCGCCACGACGTTGACCTTCACGCCGCGCGGCCCGACCTTCTGGCGCAGGGCGAGCCCGTGGGCGACCAGGGCAGCCTTGGCGCCGCTATAGGCCGGGGCATCCTGCAAGGGTGCGTAGGCCGCGAGCGAGGACACCAGCACGATCTGCCCGCGCCCGCGCTGGAGCATCAGGGTCAGAGTCGGCAGCACGATGTTGAGCGAGCCCGTGTAGTTGATGTCGGCGGTCTCGAACGCCGTCTCCTCTGACTCGACCTCGCCCTTCTGGTTGCCGCCGTTCACCGCGGCATTGGCGATGACGAGGTCCAGCGGCTGGGCCGCGTCGGATTTGTGGATCAGGTCGATCGCGGCGGCCCGGTCCCGGGTGTCGAGGCGCACGGGCTCGACGGTCGCGCCGCTGGCCCGGCAATCCCGGGCCACGGCTTCCAGGCGGTCGACATTGCGTCCGATGAGGATGAGGCTCACGTCGGCACGCGCGTAATGGCGTGCGAGCGCAGCGCCGATACCGCTCGACGCGCCAGTGATCAGAATGCGGGGCATGGTGCGGGTGCTACGCCGCGGAGCCCGGACAAATCAAGGCCGGGAAAGGCTCACCGGCGACTTAAAGGCACGCCAGGACCCGGAAACTGTCAGGAAGAACCAGCAGTTTTCCTGTCACGCTTCAGTAGACAGGCGCGAGCTGTCCGTCACTCTCGCCGCCCTCGCGGATCACCCGGGCCGCAGCCAGCATCGAATCGGGTAGGGCGGATTCCATCCGCGGCACCGAGCCGGCCACGGCCCGCTCGATCGCGCCCTTGGAGAAGAAGCCGCCATTCACCTGCGTCCGGTGCAGCACGACCCGGCGGAAATCGGCCATCAGGCCCATGTCGGGCGCGGTCGGGTTCGTCCAGAAGCCGTCGAGGTCGCCCTGATGGGTCAGGCCGGCCATATTGTAGATCGCGGTGCCGACCGCGTGAGTCGGTCGTCCCATCTCCAGGGACAGCATGCCCACCGTCGAGTTGACGATCACGACGCCGCGGGAACCCTTGATCAGGGCCGGCAGGTCGCCGCCGTCGATGAAGTCGAGCCGGTCGCTGACGCCGTGGCGCCGGGCCGAGGCACGGGCGAACTTGCGCCAGTTGATCAGGCCGCTGTCCAGCGGATGCAGCTTCACCAAGAGGCGCGTCGGCGCCGAGGACGCGTCCGCGAAGGACTTGATCACCCGGTCCATGAAGCCCTCGACGCCGAGGAACGGCGAGTGGACCCGGATCTGGTAGTCGCTGTCGAGCTGGAGCGGCAGCAGGAAGTAGTCGCAGCCGACCGCGCGGTAGATCTCGTCACAGCGCGCCGCCTCGCGGCGGGTATGGGCGCGCCGGCTGAATTTCTTGATCCAGCCCGCGTACTCGGCCGCGATATGGGTCGGCCGGTGGCTGCGGAAATGCGGAAAGAGATAGGGGAAGGCGATGTTGGCGACGTTGTAGCCGACGTCCCAGACGCTGCGCCGGGCCATGTCGCCCGTGGAGGGCATCGCCCGGCCGGGCTGGGGCAGGCGCCGCGCCAAGGCGCGGACCTCGGCGGCCGTGCGCGGCAGGGACGAGAAGCCGTTCACCCCGCCGAGCTCGCAGGTGATCCAGTTCGGGCGGATATAGCCTTCCTCGAACACGTGGACGCGCAGGCCGCGGACCTCGGCGATCATCCGGGCGGCCCGGTGGAACGGCCGGCAATCGCCGAACAGCACGATGTCGGTGACGGCTTCGCGGTCGAGATACGATTCGAGATACGTGCCCCAGGCCTCGCGGCGGCCGCGGTAATTGTCCGCGTTGCCGTTCCAGAACAGCCAATCGCCGGGGCAGAGGTTGATGCGGCGGACTTCGTGTCCCCGAGCGCGCAGCGCCTTGCCGAGATCGGAAAAGAACGGAGAGGCGATGCCCTGCAGGAACAGAAAGGTCGCAGGGCGGTCGCGGAGGGCGTCGGGGGCGGTCTTTTGCATTCCGCGGCGCTTCTATCCTTGACCCTCGGCCGGACGGATCCGGACCGGAAAGAGTGACCAGAGTTGGCACGCAGCAACACGGCCCGGCAATCCGAGGCCGCGTCGCGGGGTGGCGTTTCCGCTCCGGCGTGGCCCGTCTGCAACGGTCGCACTTTTGCGGCCACCACGCGGATTGAAGGGGCAATCACGGCGACGATATGTCCAAATCCTTTTCAAGCCGTGACGCTTGCGTGATCGGCCACGGTTGTCCCCGCGATCCCGGTGATTCCGCGCCGGCCATCCCACAGCGGCGAAAATGCGCTACAGGCGGCCCGAACGAGTCAGCCGACCGGAGCCGGGCGCCCCATCATGTCCCTTGAACCGACCCCGTCGCTCTACGCGACCGGCCGGACGATCCGCCGCCTGCGGGCGGAGATCGAGGCCGCGACGGGCTTCGCCTTCGACCGGGTTCGGCCCGGCGCGGTCGGCGCCGTCTGGGGGGCGGGAAGCCTGCCCGCGCGCCTGCTCCGGCTGACTGGGCGCCGCCGGCTCGTGGTCACACCAGGTCCGCTGCTCAGCCCGTACGACACACCGGAGACCGGGTTCGCGTCCCTGCGGCTCAGCCTCGACGGCAAGCCGCTCGGCGGGGAGGGCGGGATCCACTATCTCGATCCCTGGACCCGCCAGCCGATCGGCCGCGAAGCCTGCGCGGAACACATCGCTTGGCTCGCCGCGCGCTTCGCCGAGAACGACCGGCGCGTCGTCTATGTCGGTATGTCGCGCTGGAAGCGGCCGGCCCTCGACGTGCTCGGCTCCGGTCCCGCCGGGCGCCCGGTCCACACCATGACGGCCGAGGCCGCGGTCGCAGCCGGCCAGCGTCATCACGGCCGGATCCTCGCCTGGGCGACCCGTGCCCCGGGCAAGCTGGAAGACGCCTGCGCCCAGGCCGGCCTGCCGCTCGCCCGGGTGGAGGACGGTTTCCTGCGCTCGGTCGGCCTCGGCGCGAGCCTGCAGCCCGGCGCCTCCATCGTGGTCGACGACCTCGGCATCTACTACGACCCGCGCCGGGAGAGCCGCCTGCAGCGGCTGCTGGCCGAGTCGGATTTCCAGCCCGAACTGGTGAGCCGGGCCAAGCGCCTGCGCGAGGAGGTCGTGGCGCGGCGCCTCAGCAAGTACAATGTCGGCCTCGACGCCGCCGCCCTCGACTGGCCGACCGGCCGGCGGATCGTGCTGGTGCCCGGGCAGGTCGAGGACGACGCCTCGGTGCAGCACGGCTCGCCGCTGGTTCGCTCGAACCGGGCGCTGCTGGAAGCCGCGCGGCGGCGCAACCCCGACGCCTTCCTGCTCTACAAGCCCCATCCCGATGTCGAGGCGGGGTTCCGGCCCGGCATCATCCCGGAGGCCGAAGCGCTCACCCTCGCCGACCGGATCGTGGGGGGAATCAGCATCGTCGACATGCTCGACCGGGTCCACCACGTCGAGACCATGACCTCGCTCGCGGGCTTCGAGGCGCTGATCCGCGGGCTCAGCGTGGCGACCCATGGCCGCCCGTTCTACTCGGGCTGGGGCCTGTCGGAGGATCTGGCGCCGGGGGCCGACCGCGGCCGCAGGCTCACCCTGGACGAGTTGGTGGCCGGCGCGATGATCCTCTATGCGCGCTACCTCGATCCCGTGGCGATGAAGCCGTGCAGCCCCGAGCGGCTCCTCGACCGGCTCAGCGCCGCCCGGGAGGCGGCCCCGCGCAGCGCGCTCTCGATCGGCCGCACCGCCCATCTCGTCATGCGGGCGCGCTACGGCCTGTTCAATCCGATCGTGCGGGCGCTCCGCAGCCGCCGCGGCGTCGGCCGTGAGACGGGGCCGCGCTAGGCGGGGGCATCCATGGCACCCGCTATCCGGGTTTCTTTTTGCGCTCCCAAGGGGATAGAGCGGATTCCTATCGCGGCGGACGAAATCTCGATTCCGAGGCATCCGCATCCGGAAACGCCCCGAAGTCCCTGTTTCACCATGTTTTTCCCTGCCGGGTCGCATCCCGTAGCATCCGCTGGCGCGCTCGCCCCTCATCGAGTTCCTGAACCGTGACCACGTTCCTCATTGCCGCCGCCCTCGCGCTCGCCATCTGCCTCGCCCTCGAGGTGTTCGTCGGCGATTCGCTCGGCCCGGCGCGCCTGGCGCCGCGCGATCTTGCCCTGCGGCTGCTCGGCTACCTGCTGATCCTGCTGTTCTGGTTCGTCTTCTCGTGGCGGCCCTGGCTGGCCGGACTGACCTGCGTCGTCTCGGTCGCGGCGCTGATCTATGTCAGCCGGGCCAAGCGCTCGGTGATCGGCGAGCCGCTGCTGTTCAGCGATTTCGTCCTGCTGCCGCAGGTGCCGCGCCATCCGCAGCTCTACTACATCCCGCCGCTCTGGGATCCGCGCATCTCGGTTCCGGTGGTCCTGACCCTGATCGCGACGGTGATCTGGTACCGGACCGAGCCGAGCGTCCTGCCGGATGCGCCGATTCCACGCATCGCCGCCCTGCTCGGCCTGCCCCTGGCCCTATGGCTGCTGGTGCTCGCCGCGTCCCGGCCGCCGCTCGCCAGGCTGGTCGCGCGCTGGTTCCCCGAGCCCGACCTGGAGGCGGATGTCGCCCGGGTCGGCCTGCCGGCGAGCCTGCTCGGCTACACGGCCCGGGCGCTGGCGGGCAGCGCGCCGGTTCCGGAGGTGCCGACCCTTCCGGCCGGCCCGGGCGACGACGTGGTGGTGGTGATCCAGCTCGAATCGTTCATCGACCCGGAGCGCCTCGGCGGTCCGACGCTGCCGGCGATGGAGCTGTTCCGCACACGCGCCGCGCAATACGGCCGCCTGCGAGTCCCGGCCCACGGCGCCTACACGATGCGCAGCGAGCATGCCGTGCTGACCGGCCGGCCCTCAGACAGCCTCGGCTTCGGCCGGTACGATCCCTACACCTCCCGCAGCGGCGACGAGCCGACCAGCCTCGCCCGGCTGGCCGGCAGCAAGGGCTACGCGACCCTGTTCCTGCACCCCTTCCACAGGGACTTTTTTCGCCGGGCCAAGGTGATGCAGGCCTTCGGCTTCACCGACCTGGTGATGGGCGAGGCGTTCGAGGCTGCGCCCCGGGTCGGCCCCTATGTCGGGGACGTGGCACTCGGCGAGCGCCTGCTGGAGGAGGTCCGGGGGCGGCGCACGCCGCTGTTCCTGTTCTGCGTGACCATGGAGAATCACGGGCCCTGGAAGCCCGGGCGAATGCCCGGAATCGACGACCCGGAGGCGCAATACCTTCATCACGTCGTCAATACCGGCCGCATGATCGAGACCCTCGTGGCGGGACTCGAGACCGTCGCCCAGGACCGGGGCCAGTCCATCACGCTCTGCGTGTTCGGCGACCACGCGCCCTCGCTGCCGACCTGCAAGCCGGGCTTCGGCGGCCAGGCGACCGATTACGCGCTGTTCCGGTTCGGCGGCGCGCCGGTCCCACCGCGCCGCCTGGACATCACCGCCGACGCCTTGGGGCGGGATCTGCGCGCGCCCCTGGCCCGCACCCTTGCGGAGGCACCGGCAAGGGCGCGATAAGGCTAAGCTTGACCGGTTCGAGCTTGGCCGTGCCACGCTGGTGTCGCATTGCCGGCGGATAGCGAAGGCTGTCCCAGAAGCGGGTTCCGCGCGGTACCCGCCCGTTCGACGCGGCCGTTAAAGCGATCGCAGCGTTTGGCGGTCACCATGGATGTCCCGGCCCGAGCCAGCGATGGCGCGGAGGCCGGCGAGGAGAAGTCTCTGTGATGCTGCGTAAGACGGCGCTCACCGCGCTGATGGCCGCCCTCGCGGCGGGGTCCATCGGCGGCTGCACCTACCTGCCCGCGGCGGGGCCGACGGCGAGCGCGATCGAGGCGGGCGCGGAAGTCGCGACCGCTGACGGTGGCACGCTCGCCCGCTACGAAATCATCGACGTCACCCCCTCCGTGATCGAGGCCCTGCGCGGCCGCCCGCTGGATAGCCTGCTCGCCTCCTTCGGCGACCACCGCCCCTCCACCGAGCCGGTGATCGGCATCGGCGACATGGTCTCGGTCTCGGTCTGGGAGGCCGGCTCCGGGGGCCTGTTCTCCGGACCGCTCGTCGCCGACCGGTTCTCCGCCGGTTCCAAATCCGCCCTCATCCCTGAGCAGCCGGTCGGCCGCGACGGCGCGATCTCGGTGCCCTATGCCGGGCGCATCAAGGTCGCCGGACGCCGGCCCCAGGACGTCCAGGGCCTGATCGAGAACGAGCTCGCCGGCAAGGCCATCCAGCCGCAGGTGCTGGTCTCGGTCACCCGGCCGATCAGCCAGGCTGTTACCGTCACCGGCGAGGGTGCCGCCGGCGCCCGCCTGCCGCTCTCGGGCCACGGCGACCGCATCCTCGACGTGATCGCGGCCGCCGGCGGCAACCGCTCGCCGGTGTCGGAGACCTTCGTGCGCCTGTCGCGCGGGCCGCTCACCGCGACCGTGCCGCTGACGACCGTGGTGTCGAACCCGAAAGAGAACATCTACCTGCGGCCCAACGATGTGCTGACCCTGGTGCGCGATCCCCAGACCTTCCTGGCGGTGGGCGCGCTCGGCCAGGCGACCGAGCTGCCGTTCCAGGCCGACGGCATCACGCTCGCCCAGGCGCTCGCCAAGGCGCGCGGCCTGTCGGACTTCGCCGCCGACCCGGCCGGGACGTTCATCTTCCGGTTCGAGCCCGCCAGCGTGGTGCGCCGCCTGAACCCGGGCACCAAGCTGACCGGGACGCCGCTGGTGCCGGTGGTCTACCGGATCAACATGCGCGACCCCAACAGCCTGTTCACCACCCAGGCGTTCCGCATGCGCAACCGCGACCTGATCTACGTCTCGAACGCGCCGTTCACCGAAGTCCAGAAGGTGTTGACCGCCTTCAGCGGCGTCACCGGACCGCTCAGCTCGGCAGCCACCGCCTACGCCTACGCGAAGTAGGTCAGGCCGCCTCGCCGGCTTCCGGGCCGGCGGGGCCGAGATCCTGAAAACGCAAGCAGGGCGCGGATGGCATCCGCGCCCTGCTTGCATTCTCATGTGGTGAACCGCGCCGGATACCGGCGCAGCGCGAAAAAACTCAGCCGCGCTTGGCCAGCAGCTGCTCGATCAGCGAGCCGCCCTTGTCGATCGCCGCCATCTCCTCGGCCACCGCGTTCACGGTGTCGCGGATCTGGTCGGCGGTGTGCTCGGAGGTCAGGAAGAAGCGCAGGCGCGAGGCTCGCTCCGGCACCGCCGGGTGGATGATCGGCTGGACGTTGATGCCGCGGCGGAAGAGCCGGTCCGACAGGGTCACGGCCTTCAGCGAATCGCCCACGATGATCGGCACCACCGCGAGGCCGAGGCTGAAGCCGGTATCGAGGCCGAGCTTCTTGGCGGTGGCCAGGAACAGCGTGCCGTTCTGGCGCAGGCGCTCGACCCGCTCCGGTTCGGCCTGCATCACCGCAAGCGCCGCCTCGGCGGCGGCGGCCAGCGGCGGCGACATGCCGACGCTGTACACGAAGCCGCCGGCCGTGTGCTTGAGGTACTCGATCAGGGCGATCGGGCCGCAGATGTAGCCGCCGCAGGTCGAGAGCGTCTTCGACAGCGTGCCCATCCAGATGTCGACCTCGTTCGGGTCGACACCGCAATGCTCGAACAGGCCGGCACCGGTGCGGCCGGTGACACCGAGGCCGTGGGCCTCGTCCACCATCAGCCAGGCATCGTAGCGCTTCTTGAGGGCGACGAGGCCAGCCAGGTCCGGCGCGTCGCCGTCCATGCTATAGAGGCCCTCGACCACGATCAGCGCCCGGCGGTGCTCGTGGCGGGTGTTCTGGAGGAGGCTCTCCAGGGCGTCGAGGTCGTTATGCGCGAAGGAGCGCCGCTGGGCACCGGAGAGCTGTGCACCGGTGACGATGCTGTTGTGGGACAGCGCATCGTGGAAGATCACGTCGCCCGCTTCGAGCAGGGCGCCGATGGTCGTGACGTTGGTGGCGTGCCCGCTCACCATCACGATGCAGCCCTCGGTGCGGTAATGCTTGGCCAGCGCCTGCTCGAGACTAATGTGCCCCGGCCGCTCGCCCGCCACCACGCGGCTTGCCGACGCCGAGGTACCGTAGGCCTCGATCGCCTCCCGGGCCGCGTTGCTGACCCGGGGATGTCCGTTCAGGCCGAGATAGTCATAGGACGAGAAGTTGGTGAAGCTCTTCTGGTCGATCCGGGTGGTCGCGCCGGCCTTCGCGTCGTGGACGCGGAAGAACGGGTTGCCCAGGCCGATCAGCTGCGCCGCCTGGCGCTGCAGCTGCAGCTCGCGGTAGCCGGGCAGGTTCTCGAAGTTCTGCGCGGCCGATTTCCCGGCCGGGGACGCCGCCTTGGCGGGCGCCGGGCGCGGCGTCGCGCGTCCGAGGCGGTTCGTCACGAAGCCGGCGAGCGCCGCGCGCCCACCGTCAGGCCGTGCCGTATCGGTCATGGGTTGGTCTCTTTGATCTCGCTGGAAGTCTGCGCGATGAGTTCCCGGAGCGGCGCCATCATCTGCGCGTCGATCTCACCACCGATATGCTTCGAGACGAGGCTCATCGCGACACCGGCTGCCTCATCCATGGGGGCCGAAACCGCCTGAATTAAGGACTCCGACAGTTCGTTGACCGTCATGCCGGACGAGAGACCGGCCGGCGGTGCATCGAGGGCGAAGCGCTCCTGCAGGCTGGCGCCCAACTCGACGCCCATCAGCGAGTCGAGGCCGATCTCGGAGAGCTGGCGGACCCGGCTGATATCGTCCTTGGGCAGGCGCAGGATCCGGGCGATGTCCTCGACGATCGCGTCCGACACGGTCTTGCGGACCGCGTCCACGTCGCCGCCCTTGAGCAGAGCGCCGATGTTGATCGCCTGGACGCCGCCGGCCTCCACCTGCTGATCCGACCCGAGGTCGGCGTAGCTCGGCGAGCGCATGGTGGCGAGCCGCTCGCGCGCCTTGCCCCAATGCATCGCCGCGATGGCGATCACCGCCTCGTCCGGCGACGCGCCCTGAGCCTCCAGCGCATCGGCCATCAGCTCGAGGCAGCGACGCGCCTCCATCGGGGTGACGCCGACGCGGCCGGCGAGCCCTTCCATGACCGCCTTGTTGCGGGCGAGCATGCCGACATCGCCGATCGCACCCCAAGCCACCGCCAAAGCGGGCAGGCCGCGGCGGCGCCGCTGCCGGGCCAGACCTTCCATGAAGCCGTTGGCGGCGACGTAGGAGCCCTGGCCGGGATTGCCGATGAATGTGGTCGCCGAGGAGAACATCACGAAGTAGTCGAGGCTCCGGTCCCGGGTCGCGGCATCCAGGTGCTGGGCGCCGATCACCTTCGGGCCGATCACCGCGTCGAGCGCAGCCGCGTCGATGTTGGCGATCAGGCCGTCCTGGAGCACCGCCGCGGCGTGGAGCACGCCGGCGAGCGTCTTGCCGCCCTGCTCGATCTCCGCGATCAGGCGGTCCACCGCCGAGCGGCTGGTGATATCCACCGCCTTGGCCTCGACCTTGACGCCACGCCCGGCGAGCTCGGCCACGATCGCCTTGGCCTCGTCGGTGGTCGCGCCCTTGCGGCCGGCGAGCACCAGGTGCTTGGCACCCTTGTCGACCAGCCAGCGCGCCGCCTCCAGGCCGAAGCCGCCGAGGCCGCCGGTCACCAGGTGGACGCCGTCGGTCGAGACCGTGAACGGCCGCTTCGTGTCCTTGAGGATCGTGCCCGCCTTGGGCGGGCTGATCACGATCTTCCCGATGTGACCCGATTGCTGCATCAGCCGGAAGGCGTCCGAGGTCTCGGCCGCCGTGAACGGCTGGTAGGGCAGGGGCTTCAGGCCGCCGTCGTTGAACAGCGCCATGACCTCGCGGAACATCCGGGCGCCGTCATCGCCCTGGTGCTGGATCACCTGATCGAGATCGACGCCGAAGTAGCTGAGGTTCCGCCGGAACGGGCGCAGGCCGATATGGGTGTTGGCGACGTAGTCGCGCTTGCCCAGCTCGACGAAGCGACCGAACGGCCGCAGGGCGTTGAGCGAGCGCTCCATCGCCTCGCCGAACAGGCTGTTCAGGACGATGTCGACACCGTCGCCGGTGATCGCCCGGACCTCGTCCACGAAGGCGAGGGAGCGGGAATCGAGCACGTGCTCGGCGCCGAGCGCCTTCACCAGGGCCCGCTTCTCGCGGGAGCCGGCGGTGGCGATGACCCGCGCGCCCTTCAGCTTGGCGATCTGCAGCGCGGCGAGGCCGACGCCGCCCGCGCCGCCATGGACCAGCACCCACTCGCTGCGCCGCATCCGGGCGCAGGAGACGAGGCCGTAATAGGCGGTGAGGAACGCCACCGGGACGGTCGCCGCCGCCATCGGGTCGAGACCCTGCGGCATCGGCGCGACCACGAGCTCGGGCACGACGATGTGGGTGGCAAAGCCCGACTGGGCGAAGGCGACGACCGGGTCGCCGGCCTTGAAGCCCTTGACGCCCGGACCGACGGCCGTGACCCGGCCGGCGCATTCGAGGCCGAGGCGGGGGCCGGCGAAGCCGTCCTCCAGGATCTCCTCAGGGAGCATCGAGAGCGCCCAGAGCACATCGCGGAAGTTGAGGCCGGTGGCCTCGACCGCGATCTCGATCTCGCCCTTGCCGGGGGTGCGGCGCTCGGCCGGACCCCAGACCATCTCGTTGAGGCCGCCGGTGTTGCTGCGCTCCAGGCGCGCGGCCTCGGCCGGGACGGCATCCGCCGGATCCCGGTGCTTCGGCCGGCCGGCATGGAAGCGCACGACCTGCGTCCGCTCGTCGTCGAGCACGATCTCGGTCTCCGGCGTGCCGGAGAGGATGAGGTCGCGCAGGCGCTCGGAGGCGCGCTTCGACGACATCTCGGGCGAGAGGTCGATACGGCGCACGTCGAGGTTCGGGGCCTCGTTGGCGAGCGTCCGGGAGAACGCCCACACGCCGGCCTCGATGTTGGTGGTCTGGCCGCCGCGGTCGCGGGTCGCGCCCGGCGCCACGACCCACAGGCGGGTCTGGCGGGCACCGAGATGCTCGATGCAGCGCTTCAGGCTGAGGCAGCGGTCGCGCAGCCGCTCGGCCGCCTCGCCGCCGCGGGTGAAGGCGCCGGCCAGGAACACCACCGTGTCGGGGGTCTCCTTCTCCAGCTCCATCAGCGAGGTCTCGGAATCGAGGATGATCGAGACATGCACGCCGCCCGCGACCAGCAGGGTTGCCAGCGAGGAGGCGGTCTCGGCCGCGAACTCGTCGTCCGAACCGATCACGAAGGCGAAGCTCTGGGCCGGGGCTGGGCCCGGACGCACCGGGGCCTCGGCGACCAGCAGCAGGTCGTCGCCATTGGCCGACGCCGCGCGCTCGACCGCGACCTTGACCAGGCCATGGGCGCTGAGCGTGCGCTGCCAGCCCTCGATATCCTCGAGGCGCCCGACCGGCATGCCGCCGACGGCTTCCTCGAACCAGCCGCCCGTGAGGCCGAATACGAGGTCGCGGAACAGGGACGCGCCCGGCTCCACGGCCACCAGCAGGCCGCCGGTGGCGAGCGCCCCGGCGAGCTGACCCGGGAGAGCGCGCTCGCCGCGATGCAGGCTGCCGGCCGCCAGGATCAGGTCGAAGCTGCCGGGGGCGAGCTCGTCGGCCGCCTCGACGATAGTGGCGCCGTGGGTGAGCGACAGGCGGGCGCGCTCGGCGAGCCGGCGGTCGGTCTCGAACACGGTGAGCCGGGCCTCGGCGGCGGCAGAGAAGGCCGCGGCCTGGGCGGAGAGCGGGCCGAACCCGACCTGCAGCACCCGCAGGGCGCGCTCCTTCGGGAGCTGGCCGCGGCTCTTCTCGATCAGGTCGGCGACCAGATCGGCGGTGTGGCGCGCGGTGGCCGAGCGCATCACGAAGGCGTCGATGGCGCCCTGCGGCAGGGCCGGGGCGTCGCTCAGCTTGCCCGCGAGCAGGCGATCGACCATGGCGCCGACATCGGCGATCAGCACCAGCTCGGCGGAGAGATCGGGATGGTCGCCGGCGATCCAGCGCATGATCTCGTCGGGGGCCGGCAGCGCCGAGCCGTCACCCAGGGTCCAATTCGGACCGGCCCGCTCGGCGAGCCCGCTGCTCTCCAGGGCGTAGAGGGCGTTGAGCAGCCAGGGGCGCAGGGCCTCCGGCACGCGCCGGTCGGTGACCGAGACGGTCTCGCCCTCCGCCAGGCCGGAGGCGAGACGGTAGGCCAGCGAGGTCGCCCAGCCCTCAAGGAGTAGATGGCCCGGCGACAGGGCGGCGTCGGCCGGCCCCTTCGCCTCGGCGGTGAGCGGCCGCAGGCGCGCGGCCACGCTCGGCCGGCGCTCCATCGGGATCGCGGTCGGCTCGGTGGCGAGTTCCGGCACCTGCGAGATCGCGAAGGCCGAGAGGTCGCCGCCGCCCTTGGCGCGCAGGGCCTGGAAGCGGCCCTCGCGGATCGTGGCGACCACCGCGCCGTCGGCGTCGAGCAGGGTGAAATCGGCCAGGATCGAGCGCTCGTTGCAGCGGCGCGTCCGGATCACCGAGCGGGTGATCACCGCGCCGGGGCGCAGCAGCCGGACCTCGCCGAAGCGCACCGGGATGTAGGCCTTGCCGGCATTCTCGCCGAGCAGGTCCGCGAACAGCAGGATCAGCCCGTGGAAGCAGGCGTCGAGCCGCGCCGGCACCAGCGTGAAGCGGGCGTCGGCCTCGGCGGGCAGCAGGTCGGACACGATCGTCGCGTCATCGAGCCGGGCGCTCATGGCGACCTGCCGGAAGCTCGGGCCGAACGCCAGGCCGGAGGCCCGGGCGCGGGCATAGAGTGCCTCGCCGGTCAGAACCTGCTCGCCGGCACTGTCGAAATCGAACCCGTTCAGATCCGGCGCCTTGGGGGCCGTGAACGTGCCGTCGACGATCTTGGCCTGGGCGTGGAGCTGCCAGGGAGTCTGGGTCAGGCGCGGACGGCTGAGAACCTGGATGCCGTTGCCGGTGCCCGACAGGCGCACCGCGACCTCGCGCAGGGCCTCCTCGGCGAACACCATCGGCGACAGGATCTCGAAATCTGCCAGCACCACCTCGTCGTGGCGCATCGCCTCGCGGACGCAGGCCAGCGCCATCTCGACGAAGCCGGCGCCGGGCATGATCACCTGGCCTTCGACGCTGTGGTCCTCGAGCTCCGGCAGGGTCGCCGGATCGACGAAGCCGTTCCACTCCAGACCGTCGAAGGTGGTCCGCGAGCCGATCAGCGGGTGGTAGGGGCGGGCGCTCATCGCGCCGACGCTCTCAGGCGTATCAGCCAGGCGGAACGGGCGCCGCTGCCAGGGATAAGTCGGCAGGCGCACATCGCCCCGGGGGGCGTCACCGAAGAGCAGCGCCTCGTCGACCTGCGCGCCCTGGACCAGGGCGGCGCTGACCGCCTTGGCGATCGGGTCGCCGCCGGACGCCTTGCGGTGCATGACGCCGACCGTGGCGGTCTCGATGCCGAGCGGCTCGACCGCGTCGCCGACATGGGACATCAGGGTCGCGCGCGGGCCGACCTCCACGAACACGCGGGCGCCGCGACGGGTGGCATCCTGCACGGCCTCGCTGAAGCGCACCGGCTCGCGGATGTTGCGCCACCAGTAGCCGGCGCCGAAATTGTCGCCGTCCAGCACGCTGCCGGTGACGGTCGAGACCATCGCGGTGGTGCCGGCGCGGGCCTTCAGCCCGGCGAGATCGCGCAGCAGCGGCTTCTCGGTCGGGTCCATCAGCCGGCCGTGGAAGGCGTAGGCGAGGTCGAGCTTGCGGCCGCGGCGGCGCTTGCGCGACAGGGCCTTCAAGGCAGCGTCGATATCGGCCACCGGCCCGGCGACCGTCACGGCCTTGGGGCTGTTGTAGGCGGCGATGTCGAGGGACGGGTAATCCTTGAGGAAGGGCTCCACCTCCTCGGCCGGCATCAGCAGCACCGCCATGGTGCCCTGGCCGTGCGTCGTCTCCTGGTGGTGGCTGCGGTAATAGATGACCCGGACCGCATCCTCGAGGGTGAGGATGCCGGCCGCCTCGGCGGCGGCGATCTCGCCGACGCTGTGGCCGAGCACGTAGGCCGGGATCAGGCCCTTGGCCCGGAGCGCGGCCGTGGAGGCGCTCTCGATGGCGAAGATCAGCGGCTGCGAGACGCTGGTGAGCGCCAGGCGCTCGTCCAGATCCTCGGCGTAGAGGGCCTGCTTGAGCGACCAGTCGGCGTAGGTCTGGAACAGGGTATCGACCCGGTCGAAGGCGGCCCGGAAGGTCGGGTTCTCCTCGTAGGCCTCGCGGCCCATGCCGGCCCACTGGCTGCCGTTGCCGGAATAGACGAACGCCACCTCGGCGGCGCGGTCGACCGCGGTACCGGTGAAGGCGTCCTGGGCGTCCTCGCCCTCGCCGACGGCGCGCAGAGCCGCGGCCACGTCGGTCTTGCCGTCGAGCGCGATCGCCAGGCGGGCGGGCAGGCGCTCGCGCCGATGCGCGACGGCGGCGGCCACCGTGGCGACCCGCTCGGGCTCGGCCTCGAGGCGCTCGGCATAGTCGAGGGCGAGCTCGTTCAGCGCGGCGCGGGTCTGGGCCGAGAGCAGCAGAACCTGAGCGGACGGCGCCGGGGCGGCGGTGTCCGACTGCGACCCGGAATTCCCGTCGGTGATCACGACGTGGGCGTTGGTGCCGCCGAAGCCGAAGGAGTTCACGCCCGCGTAGCGCTCGCGCGGGCCGCGGGTGATCGGCAGGGCCTCGCGGACGACGCGCAGGTTGAGCTCGTCGAACGGGATGTCGGGATTCAGCTCGGCCGCGTGCAGGGACGGCGGCACGAGGTCGTGCTCCAGCGCCAGCGTCGCCTTCATCAGGCCGGCGAGGCCAGAGACCGGCTCGGTATGGCCGATGTTGGTCTTGATCGAGCCGATCGGCAGCGGCGCCTGGCGGCCGACGCCGAGCTTGGTCCCGATGGCCGAGGCCTCGATCGGATCACCCACCGGCGTGCCGGTGCCGTGCGCTTCCATAAAGGCGAGGTCGTCGAGGCTGATGCCCGCGTCGCGGTACACCCGCTCCAGCAGGGCGCCCTGGGCGTAGCCCGAGGGCAGCGAGATGCCGGTGGTGCGCCCGTCGGAATTGATGCCCGAGGCCACGATCCGGGCGCGCACGGTGGCGCCGTTGCGCCGCGCGGCCTCGGCCGATTGCAGCACGAACACCACGCCGCCCTCCGAGCGCACGTAGCCGTCGGCGTTCTTCGAGAACGCCTGGCACAGGCCGGTGCGCGAGAGCATCTGCGCGGTGGAGAAGCAGATGAAGTTGAACGGGCTCGCCAGCACGTTGACGCCGGCCACGACCGCCGTGTCCACGCGGCCGGACTGGATCGCCTGTACGGCGTTGTCGAAGGCGACGAGCGAGGACGAACAGGCGGTGTCGACCGTGAAGCTCGGCCCCTTCAGGTCGAAGATGTACGAGATGCGGTTCGAGATGATCGAGAGCGTGTTGCCGGTGGCCGCGTAGGCGTCGCCCGAGGCCGCATCGAGGATGCGCAGGTTGCCGTAATCGAGCGAGGAGGCGCCGACGAACACGCCGATGTTGCTGCCGGCCACGCTCGACGGGCGCAGGCCCGCGTCCTCCAGGGCTTCCCAGGTCAGCTCCAGCAGCATCCGCTGCTGCGGATCCATCTGCTCGGCCTCGCGCGGCGAGATGCCGAACACGGCGGGGTCGAACGACCAGATGTCGTCGATGATGCCGGCGGCCCAGGTGTAGCTCTTCCCGCGCTCCTGGGCGCGCGGATGCGCGAACCGGTCGAGGGAGAAGCGGTCACTGGGGACCTTGCTGACGGCGCAGCGGCCCTCCGACAGGAGTTGCCATAGCCCGTCGACGCTGGGGGCCCCGGGCAGTCGGCATGCGCGTCCGACGATCGCAATGTCTGTACGTTGTGTCACGTTCGGTTCGCACACGCTCGTTATCGGAAGTCGGCTCGGCTCGCGACGAGTGAGTACCGTCTCACCCCTTACTGTGGCACCATTGCGGTGTCCAACCTGCCCCCAGGCAAGGTCATCCCGGCCCGGCCAGATTGCGCTGGGCTGTGACATGTATTCATCAGACCGCAGTCCAATGACGACGGCCGAAATGCCAAGTCTGCACCATTTGACCGCCTGTTGAGACGGTCAAGCGACCATCGAAATGCCACAGTTGCGCACCGGCGAACGGAGCCCGTCTAGCGGTGCCGCCAGGGTTTTCCAAAGAGATCTTTGCCGCAGCCTGCAGATCTAAGACCGCAATGCGACGGCTCGACGCCATCCGGCCGACGGTCAAGACGCGGCCGGACCAGCCTTATCCTTGGCGCTATCCTTGGATCGTCCGATGCCGCGATAGGTGAAACCGTGGCGCTCGGCGGTCTCGGGATCGTAGATGTTGCGCAGATCGACCAGCACGGGCGCGGGCCCCGCGGACGCCATGGTCTGGCGCAGCCGGTCGAGATCCAGTGCCCGGAACGCGTTCCACTCCGTGACGATCACCAGGGCGTCCGCGCCCTCGGCGCAGGCATAGGCGTTCTCGGCATAATCCACCTCCGGCATCAGCGCGCGCGCCTGTTCCATGCCTTCGGGATCGTAGGCGCGCACCTTCGCGCCGGCATCCTGGAGCCCGGCCACGATCGACAGGGACGGCGCCTCGCGCATGTCGTCGGTGTCGGGCTTGAAGGTCAGGCCGAGCAGCGCCACAATCTTGCCCCGGACGCTGCCGCCGCAGGCCTTGATCACCTTGCGGGCCATCGCCCGCTTCCTCTGGTCGTTGACCGCCACCACGGTCTCGACCAGCCGCAGCGGCACCCCAGCATCCTGGGCGGTCTTCACCAGCGCCAGCGTGTCCTTCGGGAAGCAGGAACCGCCGTAGCCGGGGCCGGCATGCAGGAACTTGCCGCCGATGCGGTTGTCGAGGCCGATGCCCCGGGCGACCTGCTGGACGTCGGCGCCGACCTCCTCGCACAGATCCGCGATCTCGTTGATGAAGGTGATCTTGGCGGCCAGGAACGCATTGGCGGCGTATTTGGTGAGTTCCGCGGTGCGGCGGCTCGTCACCACGATCGGCGCGGCGTTGAGATAGAGCGGCCGGTAGACCTCGCGCATCACCGCCTCGGCGCGGGGATCCTCGCTGCCAACCACGATGCGGTCGGGACGCTTGAAGTCCGAGATCGCCGCGCCCTCGCGCAGGAATTCCGGGTTCGAGGCCACGGCGACATCCGCCTCGGGCCGTAATTCGCGGATGATGCGCTCGACCTCGTCGCCGGTGCCCACCGGCACGGTCGACTTGGTCACAACCACGGTGAAGCCCGACAATGCGCCGGCGATTTCCCGGGCGGCGTCGAACACGAAGGACAGGTCGGCGAAGCCGTCGCCCCGGCGCGAGGGCGTGCCTACCGCGATGAACACCGCGTCGGCCTCGGCCACCGCGTCCCGCAGGCTCGTCCCGAAGGCGAGCCGGCCCTGGCGGACGTTCTCGGCGACCAGGGCGTCGAGGCCGGGCTCGTAGATCGGCATCGTTCCGGCGTTCAAGCTGGCGATCTTGGTCGGGTCGCGGTCGATGCAGACCACGCTGTGGCCGAAATCGGCGAGGCACGCCCCGGATACCAGGCCGACATACCCGGCCCCAATCATCGCAATCCGCATCCGGCCCTCCCGGCAGCCCGCCGCGCGGCTTGCTGCAATGCAGCATGATCCGAGACCGGCCTTGATGCAACCGGGGCCGCTCGGCAGCGCCCGATTCTGTCGCGACGATGCAACACCGCGGAAACGCGACTGTTTTTTGACAGCTCCCCGGGATCAGCTTGACGGCGGCCGGATCCTGTCGCCGTAGCGACACCGAAAACATGTCCCTTGGCGACTTCGCAGCGCGGGCGGCTTCCTGTAGAAGCGCGGCCGCCGGCCGGGCGAGGCCGGGCGCCGCGAAGCCCATTCCAAGGATCGGCGAAGGACTGCGATGACCGAACTGCCGAACGTGCACGTGCGCGCCGAAGTCCTGGCGCAGGCGCTGCCCCATATGCAGCGCTACGACCAGGAGATCGTG
This sequence comes from Methylobacterium sp. J-072, assembly GCF_022829425.1. Lineage (NCBI taxonomy): Bacteria > Pseudomonadati > Pseudomonadota > Alphaproteobacteria > Hyphomicrobiales > Methylobacteriaceae > Methylobacterium > Methylobacterium sp. J-072. The sequence continues at coordinate 146,795 of NZ_JAKSYK010000174.1, forward strand.
GTCATCAAGTATGGCGGCCACGCCATGGGCGACCGTGCCGCCGCCGAGGATTTCGCCGAGGACATCGTCCTTCTGGAGCAATCCGGCCTGAAGCCGATCGTCGTGCATGGCGGCGGACCGCAGATCGGCAAGATGCTCGACCGGCTCGGCATCCAGTCCGAGTTCCGCGGCGGCCTGCGGGTCACCGACGAGGCCACCGTTGAGGTGGTCGAGATGGTCCTGGCTGGCTCGATCAATAAGCAGATCGTCGGCTGGATCTCGGCCGAGGGCGGCCGGGCGATCGGCCTGTGCGGCAAGGACGGCAACATGGTCCGCGCCAAGCGGGCGATGAAGACCGTGGTCGATCCCGAGAATAACACCGAGCAGGCGATCGACCTCGGCCTGGTCGGCGAGCCGGAGCATGTCGAGCGCGGCGTCCTCGACGCGGTGCTGAAGGCGGAGCTGATCCCGGTTCTGGCCCCTGTGGCCTACGGGGCGGACGGGCAGACCTACAACGTCAACGCCGACACCTTCGCGGGTGCCATCGCGGGGGCGCTGCGGGCCAAGCGCCTGCTCCTGCTCACCGACGTTCCGGGCGTGCTCGACAAGGACAAGAAACTGATTCCCGAGCTGACCGTGGAGGATTGCCGCCGACTGATCGCCGACGGCACCATCACGGGCGGCATGATCCCCAAGATCGAGACCTGCATGTACGCGATCGAGCGCGGCGTGGAGGCGGTCGTCATCCTGGACGGCAAGGTCAACCACGCGGTGCTGCTGGAGCTGTTCACCGATTACGGTGCCGGCACCCTGATCCGCCGGGGCTGATCCCCGGCGGGACGACGGTGGGCGGATCGGACGCGGCAACACCCGCTCCGCTCGCGCATTGTCGTCGTCCCGGCTCAGCCTGGCGCAAGCCTGGCTTGCCAGCCTGACCGTTCCACGCCGTCGATTCCGCGAGGGATCGGCGGACGGGGCCGCGTCGCACCGCGGGTTCGGGGCCGCATCCGATTGCAACGCGATCGGTCATGGCCCTAGAATCTCGCGGTTTCAGGATTTCAAAGGGACACGGTGCACCACCCGGAGAAAGCCCAGTTCACCACCCCCGCGTCCCGTGGGTTTGCCGATGTCGACACCTGGGTGTTCGACCTCGACAACACGCTCTATCCGAGCGACGCGCAGGTCTGGCCGCAGGTGGACGAGCGCATCACCCTCTACGTCATGCGGCTCTACGGGCTCGATGGCATCTCGGCCCGCGCCCTGCAGAAGTATTTCTACCACCGCTACGGCACGACCCTGACGGCGCTGCTGACGGAGGAGGGGGTCGACCCGCACGACTTCCTCGACTTCGCCCACGACATCGACCACTCGACGATCAAGCTCGACCCAAGTCTCGGTGATGCGATCGAGCGTCTGCCCGGGCGCAAGCTGATTCTGACCAACGGCTCGCGCCGCCACGCCGAGAACGTCGCGGCCAAGCTCGGGATCCTCGACCATTTCGAGGACGTGTTCGACATCGCCGCCGCCAATTTCGTCCCCAAGCCCGAGCGCTCCACCTACGAGCGCTTCCTCGAGGCCCACAGCGTCGAGCCGACCCGGGCGGTGCTGTTCGAGGACATCGCCCGCAACCTCACGGTGCCGCACGATCTCGGCATGGCGACCGTGCTGGTCGTCCCGAAGGTCATCGACCCCTATCGCGAGGCCTTCGAGCAGGAGGCGGTGCGCGAGCCGCATATCGACCACATCACCGACGATCTCGCCGCCTTCCTGTCGGCCTGCGTGCTACCCGAGACGACACGGGGTGCGATGGGCGCCACGCGGCCCTGACGCGGGCACGCGCATCCGCAATCGACAAGCCGGCGGCGATCCTGTAGAGAGCCGCCCAACTCACAACAGGATCGCCGAAATCCTGGTGCCGGACGCCCATGAGGGGCGACACGGCGCAACGGCTGGAGCTATGCCATGAACATCATCGAGCAGCTGGAGCGCGAGGAAGTCGCGCGCCTCGCCAAGACCATTCCCGATTTCGAGCCGGGCGACACGCTCATCGTCAACGTCCGCGTGAAGGAAGGCGAGCGCACCCGCGTCCAGGCCTACGAGGGCGTCTGCATCGGCCGCCAGGGCGGCGGCCTCAACGAGAGCTTCACGGTCCGCAAGATCTCCTACGGCGAGGGCGTCGAGCGCGTCTTCCCGGTGCACTCGCCGATGATCGATTCGATCAAGGTCGTCCGCCGCGGCAAGGTGCGCCGGGCCAAGCTGTACTACCTGCGCGACCGTCGCGGGAAGTCGGCCCGCATCGTCGAGCGTACCGACCGCTACAAGGCCAAGGAAGCCCCGGCCGCGGCCGAGTAATCGTCCGGGTTTCAAGAGGGCTTGCAGCCCTTCGGTGGGTCGTCAGGGCGAAGCCCTGATGAAGAAGCGGGCCCTGCCCGCACCCGCAAAAGGTCCCGGACCTTTTGAAACCAGACTTTGACCGAGAATCGACCGGTCCGGCTTAGCCGGACCGGTTTTTTGTGCCTGCGGTTCAGGCAGCCCGGACCCGGTCGAGGAAGTGGGTGATCTCCGCGGAGAGCCGCCCGGATTTCTGCGACAGCTCGGCCGCGGCACCGAGCACCTGCTCGGCTGCGTCTCCAGACTCCTTCGCGGCGGTCGAGACGTCGGCAATGTTGCCCGTCACCGTGCTGGTGCCGTCCGCCGCCTGCGCGACGCTGCGCACGATCTCGCCGGTGGTCGCCTCCTGCTCCTCGATCGCGGCGGCGACGCTGGTGGCGAGGGTATTCACATCGGTGACCGTGCGGCCGATCTCCTGGATCGCCTCGACGGCCTGCCGGGTGGAGGCCTGCACCGCTTCGACCCGGGTCGAGATCTCCGCCGTCGCCTGCGCGGTCTGGTTGGCGAGTTCCTTCACCTCCGCGGCCACCACGGCGAAGCCGCGCCCGGCCTCGCCGGCCCGCGCCGCCTCGATCGTGGCGTTGAGCGCCAGCAGGTTCGTCTGGCTGGCGATCGCCGCGATCATGCTCGCCACCGCGCCGATCTTCTCCGCACCCTCGGCGAGGTCGCGCACGATCGCGTCGGTGCGCTGCGCTTCCGTCGCCGCCTGCCCGATCATGGCCGACGAGCGCGCCATCTGCCCGGAAATCTCCCGGATGGTGGTCGACATCTCCTCGGTCGCGGCGGCCACGGTCTGTACGCTGGCCGAGGTCTCCTGCGCGGCCTCCGAAACCTGGGCCGAGCGCGCGCTGGTCCGCGCCGCCGTCTGCGCCATTCGGGCGGCATTGGCCTGCATCGCCGTGGCGGCGGAGGTCAGGCCCTGCATCAAGGTCCCGGCATTGCCCTCGAACTGGCGGGTGAGGGCGTCGAGGGCCTGGGCCCGCTCGATCTTGGCCTCGGCGTCCCGGGCGGCCGCCACGTCCATCTCGCCCTTGGCGACCAGGGCCTGGCGGAACACCTCCACGGTGCCGGCCATCCGGCCGATCTCGTCGCCCCGCTCGGTATCGGAGACCGGGCTCGCGATGTCGCCCTCCGCGAGCGCCTGCATCCGCCGGTGGAGGCGGCCGAGCGGCCGGGTGATGCTGCGCCCGATCAACAGGGATCCGAGCACCGAGACGCCGACGATGCCCAGAAGCAGGCCCAGCACCGTGATCGCCAGCGACCGGAACGACGCCGCGATGTCGTCGGTATAGGCGCCGGTGACGATGAACAGATCCCAGGGCTTGAACCGGACCGCGATGGACACCTTCGGGTAGACGCCCTCCCGCCCGGGACGGAGATAAGCGTATTCCAGCATCGCCGTATCGGATGTCTTCAGGAGATCGATGAACGAGCGGATGATCGGCAGGCCGTTGACCGTGAGATCCAGTTGGCTCGTACCGATGATCTGGCGGTTCGGCACGGCGACGGCGACACCGTCCATCGTGTAGATCGAGATGTAGTTGGTTCCGCCGCTGTAGCGCATCGCCATGGTCGCCTCGGCCAGCTGGGACAGGGCGGCCTGCTTGGTCAGGGCGCCGGCCTTGACCCGTTCATCGAGCGCCTGGGCGTGCGACTGGACCAGCTCGACCATGGCGTGCAGAGACTGGACACGCTCATCGAGCATTTCACGGTAGTATAGTTTTAATCCGACGCCGCCAATCAATGCAATAATAAAGCAGGTCAGCAACGTAAGAAGCGAAAGCTTACGTGATAATGTTAAATTCGCGAGTGAGATGCGCATATCAATCTCAACTTAAAGAGTTGGCGCATCTCCATAACTCATCGGCACTGCAAAACTCAAGTTTACATTCCAGAAAAGCGTAATATCGTAGTAAAATTTTCTCCCTATCGGGACTTTTGATTTGGCGTCATATTATATTAAAATATTTGAAAATTTCATATTTATCATATAATTTCAATCTTTGCCGATAAATTGTATTAATGAATACGACATTTTGGATACGCGGCTTCGAATCCATCTCATCGCTGCATGGCAGGTCTGCGGACGGGGCGGATACAGGAAGGCCTGCTCAAATCGGGTCGCGTAGAACCGTCTGCGCAAACAGCACCATAGGGATCGAATCCGAGGAGATGCTCCGGATCATCGAGGAACGCCCAAGCCGAAGCGATGATCGGGGCCGCGATCGACGGAGCCGGCAGCCGCGATCGCCATGCGGCCGCCCATCGTCCCCGCCGCGCAGAAAGCGCTGACCGCCCGCAGGAACCGCGCGCGGTCCGGGGTCAGCCCCCGCGCAGCGCCTCGAGAACCTTGCCGCCGGGGCGCCCGGTGGGGGTCATGCCGAGCTTGCGCTCCACATCCTTGATCGCGTCCCGGGTTTTTTGGCCGACCTTGCCGTCCGGCTCGCCGACATCGTAGCCGCGGGCGGCGAGGCGAGTCTGGAGATCGCGCCGCTCGGCCCGGGACAGGGGCGGATCGTCGGTGGGCCAGGCGGCCTGGACGCCCGCCTTGCCGCGCAGGCGGTCGGACAGGACCGCGATGGCGAGCCCGTAGGATTCGGCCGCGTTGTACGAGTAGATCGCGTCGAAGTTCCGGGTGACCAGGAAGGCCGGCCCGTCGATGCCGGCGGGCGCGATGATGCCGGCCGCTCCCTCGCCCGAGAGCGGGCGCCCGTCCACCCGGGTCACGCCGAGGGACGCCCAATGGGCGATCGGCTTCTTGTTCTTGCGCCCCGCCGCGCCGACGCTGAAGCTGCGGGGCAGCTTCACCTCGTAGCCCCAGACCTGGCCGTTCTGCCACTTGGCCACGTGCAGGAAGTTGGCCGTGGAGCCGACCGCGTCGGCCACCGAATCGACCACGTCGCGCCGCCCGTCGCCGTCGCCGTCGACCGCGAGCCGGTGATAGGTTGTCGGCATGAACTGGGTCTGGCCGAAGGCGCCGGCCCAGGAGCCGGTGAGCCGCTCCGGCGCGATGTCGCCGCGCTCGATGATCCGCAGAGTCGCGATCAGCTCGGACCGGAAGAAGTCGCGGCGGCGGTTGTTCGAGCAGGCGAGCGTCGCCAGCGACTGCACCAGCGGCATCTTGCCGAGGTTCTTGCCGAAATTCGATTCGACGCCCCACACCGCCGCGATCGTGTAGCGGTCGACCCCGTAGCGCGACTCGGCCTGGGCCAGGGCGGACGCGTTCTGCCGCATGGCCGCGCGTCCGTCCTCGACCCGCTCGTCGTCCACAAGCGCCGCCATGTAGTCCCAGATCGGCGTCTTGAACTCGGGCTGCGCCTGCGAGAGCTCGATCACCTTGTCGTCGAAGCTGATGCCGCGGGTGGCCGCCTGGAAGGTCTGGGCCGACACCCCGGCCGCCGCCGCCTGCCCCTGGATACCGGCGAGGCAGGAGTCGAAATCGGCGCGCGCCGGCACCACAGCGAGGCCCGCGAGCAGACCGAACCCGAGCGCGACGCCCGATCCGAGGTGATTCTGCATCCTGGCGTTCCCGTTCGACGTCCGTTGTATGGGGGTCGAATCAGGCAACACCAGGGTTAAGGACCGGTTAGGCCGCACCGAATCGACCGGCATGGCTGACTGGCCGGACGCCGCGGCGCGGCTCCCGGAGTCCGTGCCGTGAAACTCAGTCGTCCGGTCGCGGCCTCGCAACGGAATGAGATTTGACGGCAGATTTAGTTTGCGAATGATCGATACATTGATTGTTACGAATTTCTCTCAACGAATACTTCTTCAATTTGCCAATAAAGTACAATATCGACCATTGTGCAATCGGGGATCCGCTCGGATTGCGCCGATTCTTGACGGCAACTTATTAATCCACGACTGTCTATATGAAAGAGAATCAATTTCGGGCATCGGGAGGAAATCTGGACCATGCGCCTTGCAGATCTATCGATTGCGAAGAAAGTCGTTGGCGCATTCGCGATACTGATCATCATCGCTCTTGGAGGTGGGATTATCAACCACCGAAAACTATCCTTCATCCAATCCTCGATCGGATGGTCGGAGCATACTTACGACGTCCTGAACGTGAACGCGTCCCTGATCACCACGATGGTCGATCGGGAGACCGGCCTGCGGGGCTATCTGGTGACCGCCGACCCGGCGTTCCTCGCGCCGTATCGCAGCGGCACGCAGGCCTTCGACGCGACCCTGCAGCGGCTGCGGACGCTGACATCGGACAATCCGGCGCAGCAGGCCCGCATCGCCGAGGTCGAGACCCTGGCGAAGCGCTGGCAGGCCGACATCGCCGAGCCGGAGATCGCCCTGATGGGTCAGCCGAGTACCCAGGCGGAGGCCCGCGCACGCGTGGGTGCCGGCGCCGGCCGGGCGCTCATGGACGCCATTCGCGCCAAGGGTGGGGAGATCGAGGCGACCGAGCGCACCCTGCTGACGGCCCGGCAGGCCGACGAGGCCGACGCCTTCTCGACATCCTACGTGGCGACGCTGCTGTCCCTCGTCGCCCTCCTGGCGACCGCCATCGCGGGCGCCCTCCTGCTGACCCGGCTCATCGCTATCCCGACGCGCGCGATGACGCTGGTGATGGGGGAGCTCGCCCGGGACAATCTCGACATCACCGTCCCGAGCAGCGAACGCCGCGACGAGATCGGCCGGATGGTCGCGGCGGTCGAGGTGTTCAAGCAGGCGCTGATCGCCAAGCGCGCCGGCGACGTGGCGGCCGCGCAGGAAGCCGACGCCAAGACCCGCCGCGCCGCCCATCTCGACGCGGTGGTGCACCGCTTCGAGACCGAGGTGTCCGGATTGACGCAAGCGCTGGCGGGCGCCGCCACGGAACTCGAAGCGACCGCGCAGTCGATGACCGGCATCGCCGAGGAGACCGACGCGCAGGCGCAGACGGTGGCGGGCGCCGCCGAGCAGGCCTCCTCGAACGTGCAGACCGTGGCCGCCGCGACGGAGGAGTTGTCGATCTCGATCCAGGAGATCAACAGCCAGGTCACCCGGGCGGCCCAAGCCGCGAGCGCGGCCTCGGACGAGGCGATCCAGACCGACGGCGCCGTGCAGGTTCTGGCCGAGAGCGCCGAGAAGATCGGCAGCGTGATCGCCCTGATCTCGCAGATCGCCGGGCAGACGAACCTGCTGGCCCTCAATGCCACGATCGAGGCGGCCCGGGCCGGCGAGGCCGGGCGCGGCTTCGCGGTGGTGGCGAGCGAGGTCAAGGAACTGGCCGGCCAGACCACCCGCGCCACGGAGGAGATCGGCGCGCAGATCGGCGCGATCCAGACGGCGACCGGCCACGCGGTCTCGGCGATCCGGTCGATCGCCCGCATCGTCGGCGAGATCGCCACCAGCTCGACAGCGATCGCGGCCGCGATCGAGGAGCAGGGTGCGGCGACCCAGGAGATCGCCCGCAACGTGCAGCAGGCTTCCTCCGGGACGGACCGGGTCACCGGCAACATCGTCGAGGTCCAGCGCGCCGCCGGCGAGACGGGCTCCGCGGCCTCTCAGGTCCTCGATGCGGCCCAGGGTCTCTCGCAGAACTCGAACGACCTCAGCCGTGTCGTCGCCACCTTCCTGGCGGACGTGAAGGCGGCCTGAGCGGCGTGCGCCGACGGGGTCCAAGGGCCTTCTGGGTCGCCGCCGGCCACGCAGCCCTGCGGAAACGTTGGGACGGCGCGGGATGGCCATCCGGGTCGATACCAAGCCGCGTCGCATCGTCTGAAATTCGCTTCGGTGGACCTCGGACGATGCGGCATGAGGGCAGCTGATCCGGGGCCGAACGTGGCGCGGGCCAGGGCCGGCGATGCCGCCCTCGGGCTAGGCGCGTCGCTGTTTGACAACAAATTATTGCTCCGCGATAATTTTGATCGTCGAAGCGAGTCGCCTCCTGCTCATGTCGAACGTCGTCCCCCTGCCTGCCGCGCAGGCTGAACCCTCGGAAGCGTCGCACCCGGCGCTCCGCCGCCATGGGCGTTACCTGGCTTGGCTGCTGACGATCGCCCTGGGGCTGACGATGCTGTTCGCCGTCGCGGTGCTGGCCTGCGGCGTCCTCGCCGGCGACGCGTGGCTCTGGCTCGCGCCGGGGACCGCCTTCCTGGGTCCGCCGCCGGCCGATACGCCGGGCCTCGTGCCCTTCGACGCGCTGCCCCGGGCGACGCGCTGGGCCTATGCCGCCACCTTCATCCTCGACACGCTGCCGGTGTTCCTGATCCTGGCCGAGGCGCGCGCCTGCGCCCGGGATCTCAGTGCCGGGATCGCCTTCGGGGCTGCGGCACCGATCCGGATGCGCAGGATCGCCCTCGGCCTGGCGGCCTACGCCGTCGCACCCGCCTTCGGGCACGGTCTCGTCCTGCTGGCCGGGCACGGTGTCGATCTGGCCTGGCTCCATGCGTCGTCGCTGCAGGCCCTCGTGCTGGCAGCCTGTTGCGGGGCCCTCGCCGAGGTCGCGCGGATCGGGCACGCCATCGCGCGCGACCTCGACGGGTTCGTCTGATGCCGATCGTCATGCGCCTCGACGTGATGCTGGCCAAGCGCAAGCGCCGCTCGAAGGACCTCGCCCTGGCCATCGGCATCACCGAGGCGAATCTCTCGCTGCTGAAATCCGGCAAGGTGCAGGGCGTCCGCTTCGCGACGCTGGAGGCGATCTGCCGGGAGCTCGACTGCCAGCCCGGCGACCTGCTGGAATACCTGCCCGATCACGCGACCGAGCGCCCGCGCCGCGCCGGTTGAGGCCCACCGATCTCCCAAATCACACCGCCGTTCCGCGGATCGGAGACCCATGCCGTGTCCCGTCGCTCTCTACGCCTGTTCTTCTGCGGGTTGGCCGCCCTTCTGCCCGTAGCCTGCGCCGCGCCCACCAGCCTAGACGGCCCAGCGGCCGTGGCGTCCGACGCGGCGACGACCCGCGTCCCGATCGTCTACGGCTCGCAACGCCCTCTGGTCGAACTGGTCTTCACCGGGGCCGACGGACGCGAGAGGCGCGTGCTGGCCTGGGTCAACATGGGCGCGCCGACGGCCGTCCTGTCGAAAAACCTCTATCGCGAGCTCGGCATCGGGGCAGGGCGCGACCTCGCGTTCCGGATCGGCGAGATCGGGATCACCGTGCCGGCGGCCTCCGTGACCGACGGTCCGGGAGAGTTGGACGGAAGGGATCTGTTCGACCTGCTGTTCGCGCCGCGCAGGGTCGAGGCCATCCTGCCGGCGAGCGTCCTGCGCCGCTTCACGATCGTGCTCGATCCGGCAGCCCGGACCCTGACCCTGGCCCCGCCCGGAACCCTGAAGCCGACGGGTGTCCCGATTCCGATCCGGGTCGATCCGGCGACTGGGATTGCCACAGTCGAGGCCCGGGCGGGCGAGACGGTCCTGCCGCTCGTCCTCGATGCGGGCGCGCCCTATACGTGGCTGCGGGGCACCGCGGTCGCCGGGCTCCTGCGGCTCCATCCCGAGTGGCACCGGGCCGACGGCGCGGTGGGGCACAGCAATCTCGCGATGGCCGATCTTGGCCTGGAGCGGGACGGCACGCTGGTGCGTTTGCCCGACCTCGCCCTCGGCGACCTCGTCCTGCCGGCGGTGGGCGCCCTCGGCACGGGTCCGATGCTCGGGCGCGTCGGCGACGCGCTCGTCGGCGAGATGTTTTGGGATTTGTGGCAGAGGCCGGCGCCGATCCCGGTGGCGGGCTGGCTCGGCGGCAACGTGCTTTCGGATTTCCGGCTGACGATCGATTACGCCGCCGGCCAGAGCACCTGGCAGCGCCAGCGGCCCGCGGATCCACACGACCTCGACGGTATCGGCCTAACCCTGGTGCGCAGCGGCGACGACTACACGGTGGGCCGTGTCGCCGAACGGACCGGGGAGCCCCTCGTCGCAGGCGTCGAACCCGGTGATCGCCTCGTCGCCGTCGATGGTCGGCCGCTCCGGGGTGCGGCGCCCGAAGTCGCCTGGGACGCGCTCCGGGGCCGGCCCGGCACGATTCGGCGCCTCGATCTGGAGCGCGACGGCCGCCCCGTTCAGATGGAGGCGCCCGTCATGCCGTTTTGATGTCCGGTCAGACCGATCAGGCCCATTCCCGCGCGGCAAGCTTCTGCTCATAGGCGTCGATCGCCGCGCCGCGCTGCAGGGTCAGGCCGATCTCGTCGAGGCCGTTCAGCAGGGTGTGCTTGCGGCCGCTGTCGATGTCGAAATGCAGGGTGCCGCCATCCGGCCCCTTGATCATCTGGGCTGCCAGATCCACCGACAGGGTCGCGTTCGAGCCGCGCTCGGCATCCTCGAACAGCTTCTCCAGATCCTCCGGTGAGACCGTGATCGCCAGGATGCCGTTCTTCGCGCAATTGTTGAAGAAGATGTCGGCGAAGCTCGTGGAGATCACGCAGCGGATGCCGAAATCGGTGAGCGCCCAGGGGGCGTGCTCCCGGGAGGAGCCGCAGCCGAAATTGTCGCCGCAGACCAGGATCCTGGCGTTCCGGTAGGCCGGCTTGTTGAGCACGAAGTCCGGGTTCTCGGAGCCGTCGTCCTTGTAGCGCATCTCGGCGAACAGGCCCTTGCCGAGCCCGGTGCGCTTGATCGTCTTGAGGTACTGTTTGGGGATGATCCGGTCGGTGTCGACGTTGATGATCCGCATGGGCGCCGCGACGCCCTCCAGCGTGGTGAATTTTTCCATCGTTCGAGGCTCTTGGAGGCTGGGTCTGGCGCCGGTTTAGCAGCCTCGGAGGCGGTCCGGAAGCGTCAGGCCAGATCCCCGGCCTCGGCGCGGCGCAGGGTGCCGTCGTGGAGCGCGGAGGCGACCAGCGCCCCGGCGATCCCGGCCGCGCGCAACGCCCGCAGGTCGTCCGGCCCACGCACGCCGCCGGCCGCGTAGACCCGGCGGCCCGGCGCCCGCAGCGCCTGAAGGGCATCGAGATCGGGGCCGGCCCCGGCACCGACCCGGGCGAGCGTCATCGCGATCACGTCCGGCGGCCAGAGCGACGGGTCGTCGTGGAGCGCCGCCGGGCCGAGGCGCTCGGCGCCGCGCGTGTCGAGGGAGAGCACGGCGCGATCCCCGAGACTGACGACCAGCCCGATATCCGTCTGGCTCTCGCTGCCGATCACCGGCCGCCCTAGGCCGGCGGCGAGGAAGGCCGCGACGCCCTCCGGTTCGGAAAACCCCGCATCCATCCAGAGGCCGACTCCCGGGCAGGCCCGGGCGATGGCCTCCAGCGCTGCCAGATTTGGCGCGGCACCGTCCATGATCGCGTCGAGATCCGCGATGTAGAGCGTCTGGGCCGGCCAAGCGTCGAGCAGCCCGCGCGCCACGGACGCGGGCTCGGAGCCCTTTGCCAAGGGCGTCTCGATCGGGGCATAGGAAGTTCGCTCGCCCCGGCGCGCCCGCACCACGCGGCCGCCGCGCAGGTCGAGCACCGGGATCACCGCGAAGCCGGGGCACCCGATTCCGTCATTCATTGAGGCGCTCGTCGCGGTCATATGCGTATGCCAGGGGCAAAGACGATCGGGTGGGACCTCGGCGGGGTCCACGTCAAGGCCGCTTTGGTCGAGGATGGCCGGGTGGTCGCGGCGGCCCAGGTCCCGTGCCCGCTCTGGCAGGGCATCGCCGCCCTCGACGGGTCCCTGGCGGCCCTGCCGGACTGGGCGCGCGGCGCAGCGCAGCACGCCGTGACCATGACGGGGGAGCTGACGGATTGCTTCGCCGACCGCCGCGAGGGCGTGGCGGCGCTCTCGGGCTGGGCGGACACACATCTGTCCGGCGGCGTGCGGATCTATGCCGGCCGCTCCGGCCTCGTCGCCCCGGATGCGGCCGCGGCGGTGTTCGCGGACGTGGCCTCGGCCAATTGGCACGCCACCGCGGCGCTCGCCGGGCGGCACGCCCCGGACGCGCTGCTCATCGATATCGGCTCCACCACCGCCGACCTGATCCCGATCGTCGGAGGCCGCCCGGCCGCCACGGGCTACAGCGACGCCGAGCGGCTGGAGACGGGGGAGCTGGTCTATACCGGGATCGTCCGCACGCCGGTGATCGCGCTCGCCGACCACGCCCCGTTCGCGGGCCGCCGCACCCGGCTGATGACCGAGACCTTCGCGCATATGGCGGATGTGTACCGGATCCTCGGCCTGCTCCCCGAAGGCGCCGACCAGCAGGCCAGCGGCGACCGCAAGGGCAAGTCGGTCCCCGAGAGCGAGACCCGGCTCGCCCGGATCGTCGGACGTGACCGGGGGGAGGGCACGCCTGAGGCCTGGGCGCTACTGGCGGCCCACTTCGCCGAAGCGCAGCTGCGGCTGCTGCATGACGCCGCCGCCACCCTGCTCAGCCGGCCCGACCTGGCCCCGGGGGCGCCGCTCATCGTCTGCGGCGCCGGCGCCTTTCTCAGGCCGCGCCTGGCCGAACGACTGGGGCGCGAGGCCGTCCGGCTCATGAGCCTGCTGCACGACCGGATCGCCGGGGAGCCCGACTGGATCTCGACCTGCGGGCCGGCGGTCGCCGTCGGCCTCATCGCCTCGGAGGACGCATTCGCATGAGCGCCATCAAGATCCTGGCCCGAGTCCTGACGACCCGGGTCGGGCCGCATATCGAGCTGGCCGTGGAAACCGAAACCGGCGAGGTCCTGAAGGTGCTCGCCACCGAGGACCAGATCGACCGGCTTGTGGACGAGCTGGAAGACATGCTGAATTCGCCCGCCGAGCCGGATGACGGGGAGCCGCCGGAGGCGGCCTGAGAGTTCGGGGATGAGCCTGATCGCCGCCAAGATCGCCATCACGCCGACGCTGATGTGGGCGGTGTCGGCGGCGTCACGCCGCTGGGGCAGCCTGGTCGGCGGCCTGCTCTCGGGCCTGCCGCTCACCTCGGCACCGATCTCGATCTACCTCGCCCTCGAGCAGGGCGAGGGCTTCGCCGCCGACGCCGCCATCGGCTCGGTGGAGGGACTCGGGGCGGTGACCCTCTGCTACCTCGCCTACGCCCTCTGCGCCCCGCGGATGGGCCCGATCGCATCCCTCTGCGCCGCTTTGTCAGCCTTCGTGCTGAGCGGGATCGTGCTGCACGGGCTGATCCGGCCCGGCCTGTGGCTCGCCACCGCGATCGACGTTCCGGCCATGGCGCTCGTGGTGGCGCTGTGCCCGCGGGCGGCCGACCCCGATGCGCCGCGCCAGCGACCGCGACCGCCGCGCTGGGACATGCCGGCGCGCCTGGCGGCGGCGACCGCCCTCGTCCTGATGGTCTCCGGGCTCGCGCCCTATCTCGGCTCGGGCCTGAGCGGGCTTTTGGCGCCGATCCCGATCATCTCCTGGCCGCTCATCGCCTTCGCCCGGTTCCAGGACGGCGTCCGCGCCTCCCTCGACGTGGTGCGCGGCAGCGCTCAAGGCGCGTTCGGCGTGCTGGCCTTCTACGTGTGCATCCACCTGTTGCTCGGGCAGACCGACATCATCACTGCCTACGCCGTATCGATCGCCCTGTCGGCGGCCTGCGTGCTGCCGTGGCTATTCGTGGGGCGACGCATCCGGGCAGCAGGGTGAGGTTGGCAAAGGGTGGCCTGCGTTCAACCTGCGGTCAGTTGCACGTGTCCTAGGAAACATGCGTACCTGTCCTCCATCGAGAGGATCGTTTCGGGAGCGCGACTCATGCGGAGCATGACCATCGAGCAGCTCCGCGCCACCAAAGTTGCAGGCGGGGTGGCGGGCGTGACGCTGAAAGGCGAGGGTGGGACGTTCCTCGTGGAGATTGCCACACGCAGCGGAAAAGCCGCCGTGCTGGCAAAGGCCCGTAGCAACGAGCCGCGCCGCTTCGGCAATCCGCTCGCAGCCTTGAACGTGCTGCGCGGCCTCGGCATTACCGTCGGCCATTTCGACGCCAGCGCCTGGAACCCGGCCGAGAAGGTACCAGCACCCGGCAATCGAGGCCGGGCCGAGGCCATGCGCAAAGCCCACCAAGCCGCCGCCTATTCGGACTGGCTCGCCGCGGAAATTCAGGACTCCATCGACGACCCGCGGCCGAACCTCTCGCACAATGAGCTCATGGCCGAGCTGCGCGACGACCTAGCCGAGCTTGCGGCCAAGTCCGGGCGGACCTGAAGAATCGCCGACGGGCCTGACCGATGCCGCCCGCGAAGGCGTCCTACCGGATCGCGTGGCGACCGAAGGCCCGCGAGGATCTGCGCGCCATCGTTCGGTACATCGACCAAGACGATCCGGCCAAAGCCCGAGCCTTTGCGCAATCGCTCCACGACAAGACCTTGCCGCTGGCACGACACCCAAATCTCGGCCGACCGGGGCGGCCTGGCCTGCCGGACGCCGTGCGCGAGCTGATCGCGCATCGGAATTACATCGTCTTCTATCGGGTGCTTCCCGAAGCGCGCATCGTGGAGATCCTGCGCGTGAAACACAGGGCGCAGCAGGCGCCGTGACATGGGACGAGGCCAGAGTCCCGTCGTTCGAGATCCGGGCGAGCGCGACCCGGGCACCTGGCATGATCATCGCCGACTTGGTCTCAATCGCCCGGGCGGCGGGGTGACAGGCTCGACATCACCCCAGCGTCCGGTCTGAAGGACGCAGTCCGCTTCAATCGACCTGGTATAGGGCGACCCGGCCAATGCCCTCGATGCCGAGCTTCTGAGCGCTCGCGCGCGACAGATCGATCATATAGTTCCGCTTGGCCTTGGTGTGCTCGTTGGTCCGATCCGTGATCTGAACGATGACCGAGCGGCCGTTGCGGGTGTTGACGACCTTCACCTTCGTCCCGAACGGCAGGGTGTGGTGCGCGGCCGTCAGCTTGTTCGGGTCGTATGTCTCGCCGCTGGCTGTCCGGCCAGAGTGCTTGTACCAACTCGCCCGACCGCTCCCGAGAAGTTTCGGCTTGGCCGTTGCTGCATCGTGTCCGATCTGAGGATCGGGCGGTGCCGACTGCTCCGCGACGGCTGCCGTGGTCGACGGCTCGGCACTGGAAGGCTCGGCGCTCGAAGGCTCCGCTCGCGCCCCGGCAAGCCCATCCTGTGCCGACACCGGATCCACAGTCTGGCCGAAGCGCCCCATGAGACCCGCCTGTTCCTGGCCAGCCGGATGAACCGATGCCGGAAACGTCGGCTGTGCCGGCAGGCTGAAGGACGACGCCTCCGGCGGATCCGTATCTTCGAGCGATGAGGACAGGGAAGGCAGCTGCGCGGTGAACTGGCGGTACGTGAAGACCGGTGCTTCCCGCTTCAGGACGTTCACCTGATCCAGGCCGGATCGGCTTTCTGTGGCCGGCGATGGATCAGCCTGAGCCTCGGCGACGGGAAACGAGAGGATCGAAGCTAAGATCAGGACGCGAGCGACGCTTCGTCTGTTTTCGCCGCCAGGCCCGATCATAGCATTCACCCGTGATTATTGATAATCGACGGACGCATAAATCGTTTCAGTCACCTGAGTTCCACACAACTGCTAAAACCGCCGTCTGAGCGGCATCATCCTTCGGACGTAGCCCATCGGCCGAGCTTCCCGAGCGGACAGCCGGACGTTCGCCCCCGTGTCGACGGCACCTCATACGGTGTGCTCGACTGATGCAGCCGCCTGTCGCGCGCGAGTCGCGCAAAGAAAAACCCGCGGCCGTGAGGCCGCGGGTTCTTCCCAACACATCCGATGCGCGTGGATCAGGCCGCCGTGCGCTTGCGGGCTTCCTGCTTGGTGTCGACGCCCGCCGCTTTGATCTCGGACAGCTTCTGGGCGACGTTGCGCGAGAACACGAACTCGGCCGGGCGCTGGTTCTCCAGGCTGACCTCGGGCGCCATGGCACCGTCAGTCTTGATTCCGCGGATCGCGTGCACCAGCGGCTTCCACGGCTTGCGGACCGAATCGACAACCGAGGAGGCCTCGTAGCCCGAATGGACCATGCAGTCGGCGCACTTCTCGTAGTTGCCGGTGCCGTAGGAATCCCAGTCGGTCTCTTCCATCAGCTCCTTGAAGGTCGCCGCATAGCCCTCGCCGAGCAGGTAGCAGGGCTTCTGCCAGCCGAACACGGTGCGGGTCGGGTTGCCCCAGGGGGTGCAATGGTAGGTCTGGTTGCCGGCCAGGAAGTCGAGGAACAGGCCCGACTGCTGGAAGGTCCACTTCTCGCGACCTTTTTCCTTCCCGTGACGGAAGACGCCGCGGAACAGCTCCTTGGTCGCCTTGCGGTTCAGGAAGTGCTTCTGGTCGGGGGCGCGCTCGTAGGCGTAGCCGGGGGAGACGGTGATGCCGTCGATGCCCATCCGGGTCACGCTGTCGAAGAAGTCGGCGATCTTCTCCGGCGCGGAGTTGTTGAAGAAGGTGCAGTTGATGGTGACCCGGAAGCCCATCTCCTTGGCCTTGGCGATGGCCGCGACGGCCTTGTCGTAGACGCCGCGCTGGCAAACCGACTGGTCGTGCATCGACTGGTCGCCATCCAGGTGGATCGACCAGGTGAAGTACGGGCTCGGCTTGTAGTCCTTGATCTTCTTCTCGAGAAGCAGCGCGTTCGTGCAGACGATCGCGAACTTCTTCTGATCGATGATGCCCTGGACGATCTGCGGCAGATCCTTGTGCAGCAGCGGCTCGCCGCCGGCGATCACCACCACGGGGGCGCCGCACTCGCGCACCGATTCGAGCGCGTCGGCGACCGGAAGCCGCTTGTTGAGGATCTCGTCCGGGTAATCGATCTTACCGCAGCCGGCGCAGGCGAGATTACAGCGGAACAGGGGTTCCATCATCATCACCAGCGGGTAGCGCTTGCGGCCCGTGAGGTGCTGCTTGAGGATGTAGCCGCCGATCTTCGCGACGTACCGGAGGGGGATACCCAAGATTGCGGCTCCTTACTGCGTCGGCCCCGGGGCGTCGGGGTGCTTACCGCGAAAAACACGCGAATTCCAGCACTCTAGCTTGGAACTCATCTGAACCGGCCCCGTTTCGCCGAGGCCATGACGACTTATTCCGCTCCTGACGTAACCGCGCCACATGGCTTGTCTGCAGCGGGGCGGGCGGATCAGATCGCCTGACGGTTGAGGACAGCACGTGCATTGCGTCCGCAATGCGACCGAAATCCCAAGATTTTGGTGCCCATCCCGGGATTGCCGTGCGCCATCGCACATCCGCCTAGGCAACGGCCCAGCTGGGGCCATCGCGTTGCAATCTGAGACCACGCTCTTTACTGAGCCCTGTGGCCGCGATGCAAGGGGTGGCCTGCGGCGGGCGATCCCGCATCGGACAGGTCCGGCTTGCGCATGCGCGCCGCGCGACCAGATTGGGCGGGGCGGCGTTCCCAGACACCGAAGGGCGCACGCGCGGATTAGCGGAGCGGCCTTCCCGCGCGAATTCGAGCGCCGCTCGCGCCGATCCGGCCGGGATGGATTGCCGGCTGGGATGGATTGGATGAGCCGGTCGCGCATGGGGCGCGTCCGGGGCGAACAGGCAGGGTGCTCGTGATCGAAGGTCTCGTCGCGTTCTCGGTGCGGTATCGGTGGATCGTGATCGCCCTGATGGCGTTCGTCACGGTCGCGAGCCTCGGAGTCGCGGCGCATCTGTTCCGCATCAACACCGATGTCGAGCGGTTGATCGATCCCAAGGAGCCCTGGCGCCAGGACGAGATCAATTTCGAGAAGGCGTTCCCGCAGCGCGGCAACACCCTCGTGGCGGTGATCAACGGCGAGACGCCCGAGGAGACCGAGGAGGCCGCCGCCAACCTTGCCAAGGCGCTGACCGCCCACAAGAACCTGATCGAGACCGTCTACCGGCCCGACGGCGGTCCGTTCTTCGACAAGAACGGCCTGCTGCTGATGCCCCAGGCCCAGCTGGACAAGACGCTGGAAGAACTCACCCAGCAGCAGGGCCTGCTCGGGCCGCTGGCCGCCGATCCGTCCCTGCGCGGCGTGATGCGGGTGCTGTCGCTCGGTGCGCGCGGCGTGAAGACCGGCGACGCCAAGCTCGAAGACCTCGACAAGCCCATGGGGCAGATCGATGCCACCCTGCAGAAGGTGCTGGCCGGCAAGCCCGCGCGCATGTCCTGGCAGGAATTGCTGGCCAACGGCGAGAGCAGCGTCACGGACAAGATGAAGTTCGTGATGATCCAGCCGGTGTTGGACTTCAACGCCCTTGAGCCCGGCTATCAGGCGACCAAGCTGATCCGCAACGTCGCGCAGGATCTCAAGATCGATTCCGAGCACGGCCTGCGCATGCGGCTGACCGGCACGGTGGCGGTGGCGGACGAGGAGTTCGCGACCCTCTCGGAGGATGCCGGCCTCAACAACAGCATCATCGTCGGTGCGATCGTGCTGTTCCTGTGGCTGGCGCTGCGCTCCGGCAAGCTCGTCGGCGCGGTGCTGATCACCACCTTCGCGGGCCTCATCGTCACCGCCGCCCTCGGCTTGATCATGGTCAAGGAGCTGAACCCGATCTCGGTGGCCTTCGCGGCCCTGTTCGTCGGGCTCGGCATCGATTTCGGCATCCAGTTCTCCGTGCGCTACCGGGCGGACCGCTACGAGCAGCCGACCCTTCAGAGCGCGATCCGGGCCGCCGCCCGCGGGGTCGGCTGGTCGCTGACGCTCGCCGCCGTGTCTCTGGTGGCCGGCTTCTTCGCGTTCCTGCCCACCGCCTTCCGGGGCGTCTCGGAGCTGGGCCTGATCGCCGGCGTCGGCATGGTCGTGGCCTTCCTGTTCGCCCTGACCCTGCTGCCGGCGCTGATCGCGGTGTTCAAGCCGGGCGGCGAGAAGGCGGCGGTGCAGACCGAGTGGCTGGTCGGCGTCGACCCGTGGATCATCCGCAACCGCAAGCCGATCCTGATCGCGGTCGGCCTGGTGACCCTGGCCGGGGCGCCGCTGCTCTGGCACCTGCCATTCGATTCCAACCCGATGCACCTGCGCAGCACGAAGACGGAATCGATCGCCACCTATCTCGACCTGATCAAGAACCCCGAGACCAGCCCGAACCTGATCGACGTGCTGGCCCCCAGCGTCGACGCAGTTCCGGCCCTGTCGAAGACTCTGGCGGCGCTGCCGGTGACCTCCTCGGTCAACAGCATCGACACTTTCGTGCCGCGGGATCAGGACAAGAAGCTCGCGGCCATCGCCGATACGGCGCAGCTCCTCGATCCGGTGCTCAATCCCGGCCGCAAGCCGCCGCCGCCGACTGATGCCGAGAACGTCAAGGCCCTCAAGGATGCCGCCACGGCGCTGAACGGCGTCGCGGGCGACAGCAAGGAGGCCGCGGGCGCGCAGACCGCCAAGCAGCTGGCCGGAACCCTCGACAAGCTCGCCGGCGGGCCGGTGCAACTGCGCGAGGCGGCCTCGGTCGCCCTGACCAAGGATCTCGTGCCGCTGCTGCAGCGCCTGCGCGACCTGCTCCACCCGGAGAAGATCACGCTCGACAACCTGCCGCCGCAACTGAAGGCCGATTGGGTCGCGGCGGACGGACGCGCCCGCATCGAGGTTCATCCCAAGGGCAATTCGAACGACGACGAGGTGCTGCGCACCTTCTCGGACGAGGTTCTGAAGGTCGCGCCCCACGCCACCGGCGCACCCGTGGCCACGACGCAATCGACCTACACGATCCTGGGCGCCTTCGTGCAGGCGGCCGTGACCGCCTTCGTGCTGATCTTCGTCATCCTGTCGGTGGCCCTGCGCAAGCCCTGGGACGTGGCGATGACGCTGGGCCCGCTGGTCATCGCGACCCTGTGGACCCTGATGGCCCTGCGCATCATCGACATGCCGCTGAACTTCGCCAACATCATCGCACTGCCGCTGATGCTCGCGGTCGGCGTCGCGTTCCACATCTACTACGTCATCGCCTGGCGGGCGGGGGTGACCGACATGCTCGCCTCCAGCCTGACTCGGGCGATCTTCTTCTCGGCGCTGACCACCGGCAGCGCCTTCGGCTCCTTGGTCCTGTCGAGCCATCCGGGCACGGCCAGCATGGGCAAATTGCTCGCGCTGTCGCTGTTCTTCACCCTGATCGCGGCGTTCTTCGTCGTGCCGGCGACCCTGGGCGAGCCGCCCACGCAAGCCGACGACGACCGCCCGGAGGGTGAGAAGGCCGCCGCGGCCGCGCTGCGGAAGAGCACCGCCCCGGCGGATCCGGTGCTGGCCAAATAAGCCGGCCCGGACCCTTCAGAGAACCTTCTCGAAGAAGTGGTCGGGGTAGGGGTCGTCGTTGAAGCGATCGATCTCGACCCAGCCCGCCTTGCGATAGAGGCTTAGGGCTTCCGGCAGGGCGCTGTTGGTGTCGAGGCGCAGCACCGCAATCGCCAGGTCGCGGGCGGCGGTCTCGACGGCCTCCATCAGGCGCCGGGCGAGGCCGAAACCCCGGGCGGCGGGGTCGATCCAGAGCCGCTTGACCTCGGCGACCGGTCCACCGCTGCCCTTCAGGCCGACGCACCCCACGGGCAGCCCGTCCGCGATGGCGAGCAGGAACGCGCCGCGCGGCCGGATCATGGCCTCCGCCTCCGGATCGCAGGACAGCTTGACGTCGAACCCAGTCTTCAACCGGCGCTCGAGTTCGGCATAATACGCCTCCAGGCAGGCCCGGGCGGGCTCGCTGCGCGGATCGACCACCTCGATCGCGATCCGGTCGCGGCCGAGGCTCAAGGCAACGAGATCCATGGCGCGAAGCAACGCGTCCGCATTCGGCGAACGCGCCAGCAGCGACGCGGCACGCGCGTCGGAGAGCTCCTCGTAGGCCGAAAATTCCCGTCGCCCCACCTGCGTCAGGCGTGCCACGCGGCGGCGGGCATCGTCGGGATGGGGCTCGGTGGTGACCAAGCCCTCCTCTTCGAGGCTCCGGAGCAGGCGGCTCATCAGACCGGAATCGAGGCCGAGATAGGCGCGGATCTCGGCCACATCGGTCCGCCCCGCCCCGATCGCGTTCACCACGCGGGCTGCCCCAAGGGGCCGGCCCCGGCCGAGGAACGAGCTGTCGAGGGCACCGACCTCCGCGGTGACGGCGCGGGCGAAGCGGCGAAAGCGGGTGGTGGAATCAGGTCTCATTTATCTGACTTTAGTCAGAGGATATGAGACGTCAATCGCCGGAGGCGTCAGTTCGTGGGCATCTTCCCCTCGAACGCTGCGCGCCCTAACCTTGCCGTATGACGACGATCGCACTCGAAAAGGCAGCCTCAAGCTTGGCGGAACTTGCCGCGCGTGTCGAAGGTGGCGAGACCATCGTCCTGACGCGGGACGGCAAGCCGGTGCTCGATCTGGTGCCGCATCGCCGGACACCTGGGCTCGATATCGAGGCCGGGGAGGCGTTCCTGCGCGCAAGGGGGATCACCCGCAGCTCGGGTTTCATCGCCGACGATTTCGATGATCCCCTGCCTGAGGATTTCCTCATCCAGCCGTTGTCCGGGTCGTGAGGCTGATTCTCGACAGCCACATCCTCTCCGCCATCGCGCTGGAGCGGCTCGACGGCGTTAGCCCAAAAAGTCCGAAAACCCGCCCCTGACAGCCCCTGATGCGTCGGCGGCCGCCAGGGAGGCGGATGCGATCAGCGCGTCGCGCTCGTCGGCGTAGAGGTAGCCCGGCGCCTCGCCCGGAAAGCCGCCCGCCGTGGCCGGGTGGGTATAGAGCTCGGTCAGGCCGTCCGGAAGCTGCGCCAGCAGCGCCGCCACGCGCGGCGGCGTCATCGCGCCGGACCAGGCGAGCCCGAGCGTCCGGTCGGGGATCAGCAGGCCGGCCTGGCGAGCGCGCACGGCGAGCAGGGCCGCCCAGGGGGCGATGTCGAGGGCCGGACGCGGCCGGGCACTGGGCTCGGCCCGGCGGAGCAGTTGGCGGGGCTCCCGGGGGACGCGGATCGCCCGCATGCCGTAGCCGCGTCCGATCCGCAGCACCGCGCCGGCGATCAGCGGGTGGACGTGGAAATGCTTGTGCGCGTTGACGTGGTCGAGGGGCAGGCCGGTCGCCCGGTAGGCCTCGAACTGCGCCGTGATCTCGGCGGCGAGCTGGCGCCGGGCCGCGGGCTTGCGGGCGAGGTCGAGGCCGACAAGCGCCATATCGGCGCGCATCAGGCCGGCGGCATCGGTCAGGTCGGGCAGCTGCGTCGCCGGCAAGGTCGGCCAGGCTTCGACCAGCACGAGGTGGAGGCCGACCCGCAGGGACGGCATTCGCTTCGCCCGGGCCACGGCGTCGGCGGCGGCGGGCGCCGAGACCATCAGGCTCGCCGCGGTGAGGATCCCAGCGCGGTGGGCCTGCTCGACGGCTTCGTTGACCTCGAGGCTCAGCCCGAAATCATCGGCCGTAACGACAAGACGCTTCACAACAACCTCGTCATGGGTGTCGAGAGGGCGAGCCCTCTCGCGGGTCCAGGGCGGAGCCCTGGAAAAGAGGCGGGGCTCCGCCCCGCTCCCCGCCGGGGCCGGAGGCCCCGGACCCCTGAGCTTACGCCGCCTTGGCGGTGCCCTGACGCTCCTTGAGGAAGCGGTAGAACTCCACGCCTTCGCGCAGACGGCGCTTCATCATGTCGGGGGAGCGCACCATCTCGCCGACGATCGAGGCGATCTTCGGGGCGCGGAAGTAGAACTTTTTGTAGAACTCCTCCACCGACGTGAAGATCTCGGTGTGCGACAGGTGCGGGTAGTGCAGAGGCGCGACCTGCACGCCGTTCTCGTCGACCAGCTCGGCGTTCTCGATGTCGAGCCAACCGTTCTCCACCGCCTGCTTGTACAGGAACGTGCCCGGGTAGGGGGCCGCCAGCGAGACCTGGATCGTGTGCGGGTTGATCCGCTTGGCGAAGGCGATCGTCTCCTGGATCGTCTCCTTGGTCTCGCCCGGCAGGCCGAGGATGAAGGTGCCGTGGATGGCGATGCCGAGCTCGTGGCAATCCTTGGTGAACTTCTCCGCAACCTCGACCCGCATGCCCTTCTTGATGTTGTGCAGGATCGTCTGGTTGCCGGACTCGTAGCCGACCAGTAGCAGGCGCAGGCCGTTCTCCTTGAGCACCTTGAGGGTCTCGCGGGGCACGTTCGCCTTGGCGTTGCACGACCAGGTCACGCCGAGCTTGCCCAGCTCACGGGCGATCTCCTCCGCACGCGGGAGGTTGTCGGTGAAGGTGTCGTCGTCGAAGAAGAACTCCTTGGTCTGCGGGAACTCCTTCAGGCAGTACTTGATCTCCTCGATCACGTGGGCGACCGAGCGGGTGCGGTAGGTGTGGCCGCCGACCGTCTGCGGCCAGAGGCAGAAGGTGCAGCGGCTCTTGCAGCCCCGGCCCGAATAGAACGAGATGTAGGGGTGCTTCAGGTAGCCGATGAAGTACTTCTCCATCTCCAGGTCGCGCTTGTAGACGCTGGTGACGAAGGGCAGCTGGTCCATGTCCGTCATGATCTCGCGGTCCTCGTTATGGACCACGACGCCGTTCGCATCCCGATAGGACAGACCCTTGATCTCGGACATCGGCACGCCGTCGGCGACTTCCTTGACGGTGAAGTCGAACTCGTTGCGCGCGCAGAAATCGATCACCGGGGCCTGGGCCATCGCGCCGGCGGCGTCCACCGCCACCTTGGCACCGATCAGGCCGGCGATCAGCTTCGGGTTCGCGGCCTTGAGCGCCTCAATCGTCTTCACGTCGGACTTGAACGACGGCACCGAGGTGTGGAGCACGACGAGGTCGAAGTCGTTGGCCTGGGCCACGATCTCGGGGAGCTTGATGTTGTGCGGGGGCGCATCGATCAGCTTCGAGTTCGGCACCAGGGCGGCCGGCTGGGCCAGCCAGGTCGGGTACCAGAACGACTTGATCTCGCGCTTGGCCTGATAACGGGAGCCGGCGCCGCCGTCGAAACCGTCGAAGGTGGGGGCCTGGAGGAAGAGCGTGCGCATGGGGTTCAAGGCCTCAGGGCGTTGCCGGGGGAGGGGTGAGGAAGCGATGGCCGCGTTCAACGTGTGGGTGCGCCAGCGTCGCGGCCGAGGTCGGCGTCCGGGATCAGAGTACCGTCCGCAACCACGTGATAATCATGACCTTTCCATGTCACCGCCCCCGACACGAAGGCCCAGGAGAAGTTCAGGAAGGAGAGGATGTCGCGGATCGGCAACAGTCCGTACGGGTGCGGGGCGAGGCCGAACGCCCGTTCCAGTTGCCGGCACAGGATGATCCGTCCGGCGAGCGCCAGGCCGGCCACCACCAGGGCGCCGGTGCCGGCCCCGGGCAGGAGCGCGCCGATCAGGGCCAGGGGCAGGGCGTGGGTTACGATCGAGCCGGCATAACCGGCCGGATCGACGGTGCGGATGGTGCGGTTCCAGCGCAGCTCGTGCCGCCACAGGCCGGGAAGCTCGGTGTCGACACTGGTATGGCCGATGGTGAAGCTCGGGATCACCACCCGGCCGCCGAGACCGCGGAGCGCGGCGCCGATCGCGTAATCGTCGGCCAGATCGTTGCGGAAGATGCGGAAGCCGCCGACCGCGTCGAGGCTCGCCCGGGTGAACGCGATGGTCGAGCCGAAGCACGGCTTGGCCAGGCCGAGGCTCAGGCCCATCACCACGTTGGGCAGGAACTGCGTGTCGATGGCGAGCGCCGAGAGCTGGTCGTAAAGGCCGCGGAAGGCCGGGACGCCGTGATACAGGCAGGTGACGCCGGAGACGCCCTCCTGCGACAGCTCGGCGACTAGCCGCTCCAGGTAATCGGGCCGGACCACCATGTCGCTGTCGGCCAGAACGATCACGTCGTGGGCGATCCGCTCGGCCATGTTGATCAGGTTCGAGACCTTGCGGTTCGAGCCGTGCTGGCGGCCGTCGATCACGAGGTCGATGCGGGCGGCCGGGTAGGCCTGCTTC
Source organism: Methylobacterium sp. J-072 (assembly GCF_022829425.1). NCBI lineage: Bacteria > Pseudomonadati > Pseudomonadota > Alphaproteobacteria > Hyphomicrobiales > Methylobacteriaceae > Methylobacterium > Methylobacterium sp. J-072. The sequence goes on from NZ_JAKSYK010000174.1 coordinate 171,880, forward strand.
AGCCGTTCGACCACGGCGATGGCCGGGTCGGCGGCCTTCTGGACGCCGAACACGACCTGAACCGGGCCGGCGTAATCCTGCCGGAGCACGGTCTCGAGATTCTCGTAGAGGTTGGGCTCCAGGCCGCAGAGCGGCTTGAGCACCGTCACGGACGGACGGGGCGCGCCCGCTTCCAGCGCGGGCACGGGGCGGGCGGCGAAGCGGCCGGCCAGATAGGCGGCGGCCAGCGCATAGAGACAACCCGCCGCCGCCAGGAGAAGGCAAAGCAGCGAGAGCCACGAGAATGCGGTGAGCGCCAGGGCGGTGAAATCCATCCGGTCGGGTCCGTGCGGTCGTCCGGCCGCTTCAGGCGGCGATGGCCGCGTGCGGCCCGGTCAGGGCGGCAGGCACAGCTGTTCTATTCACGGCGTCGATGGTCACGGTGTCGGTTTTGCGGCGAGCATGCCGTCGGCGCGCTGGCGAAGGAACTTCACCACCGCGTCGGCACCGCCGGCCTTCAGCGGCGCGGACAACGCGTTGCGCTGGGCGGCAATCTCGCTGACGTCACCGTTGAGCAGCACGTCCTGAATACGGTTGCCGGCATTGACCACGAAGTCGACCGCCGAATCGTCGCCGTCGGCCGCGGTGACGCGGGTCGGCACCACGCGCTGGCTGCCGCGCTCCTCGACCTTCGGGGTCACGTCGAACTTGCCGCCGGCCGCCCGGGCCAGGCGATTGGCGTAGGTCACGGTCAGGCTGCGCTTGAACGCGTCGGTGACCGCCTCCTGCTGCTCCGGGGTGAAGCTCGACCATTTCGAGCCGACCGCGACGCGGGCCATGGCCGGGAAGTCGAACGCCTTTTCGAGGGCCGGCCCAACCGCCGCGACCCGGGCGGGCAGGGGGCTCGGGCCGTCCTTCAGGGCGTCGGTGAAGGCCGCGTAGAGATCGCGCACGGTCTGCACCGCAGGATCGTCCGCCGCCCAGGCCGAGACTGGAGCGAGGAGGGGGGCGGCCAGCAGGGCTACGGCCGCGAGCCGACGGGTCAGGCGCACTTCTTCAACTCCTCGCCCTCGCCGATCCGCGAGCCCATGCGGGGCGGGGCGTAGCTGTAGAACGGGCCGAGCGTCGCCGGCTGCGGGACCATCTTGGCGGAACGGCCGATTGCGGCCTCGGGCTCACGCTCCGCATCGGCGGCGGTCTCGGCCGTGAGCTTGGCCTCGATCCGGTGCCAGAGCAGCAGGCCCGGCACGCCGACGCCGAGATCAGCGAAGCGCTTGACCAGCGACAGGGCCAGGGCGGCCTCGGCGGGAATATTGAACAGGCCGCAGAGCGCGATCAGTCCACCCTCCTGGGCCCCCAGGGCGCCCGGCACCGCGAAGGCCGCGCCACGGACCGCCTGAGCCAGGCTCTCGATCACCAGAGCCTGCGCGAAATCGACCGGATAGCCCATGAAATGCAGGCAGACATAGACTTCGAGGGTGCCAATGACCCAGCCCGCCAGGTGGATGACCAGGGCCGCGACGAAGCGGCCGTGGTTGCCGTACATCCGGCGCAGGCTGTCGTAGAGCTGGTCGATCGCGCCGAAGGCGCGCCACTCGCGGCCCGAAGCGAAGCGGCTCATCAGGCCCTGGATGATCCGGTGCCCGGCCCGCCGCTGGATCAGGTAGAAGGCGCCCAGCGCCGGCACCGCGACCGCCAGCCCGCCCGCCACCGTCCGGGCGATGGGCCCGTCGCCGGCGATCAGGACCAGGAGGCCGAGGCCGATCACCGTGAACAGGAGCTGCGTCAGCGCCTGCGTCATCAGGTCCACGAACATGCTGGCGCCGGCCATGGCGCCCGGGACGCCGCGCTTGGACATCAGCCGCGCGCCGACGAAGTCGCCGCCCACCGTCGCCACCGGCAGCAGCGTGTTGATTCCCTCGCGGACGAACCGCAGCGACACGCAGTCGCCGAGCCTGGCGGCGCCCGCCGGGAACACGACGTGCCAGCCGAGCCCCGCCCAGGCGACGGCGGCAACACGGGCCACCACCACCAGGGCGGCGCCCCAGCCGGCGCTCATGACGGCGGCCGACACGTCCTCCAGGCCGGAGGACATGAACAGGCCGACGACCGTGCAGAGACCGGCGATCGAGGCCAAGGTCGTCAGGCGCTTCATAATGGTCTTTCAAGCTCGCAAATGGCTTGATGCGGGAAATCGGTCACGGTCGCGGCAGAAATAGGTCCGGGCGACCAAGAACGTTTCTGCCACGTTGCAGCACGGATTACCGGTGTCTATCACCCGTTTGACACACCGGGAGCCAAAGCGGTGGCCGGGCCGAAGCGCCCGAGCAGAAGACCGCGGCACGTCGCAGAAGGGGCACACGTCATGGAGCGCGAATCACCGATCACGGCCGTCGAGGCCGTGAGCGACGACACGCATGCCGGCGGCCTCCGGGGCGGAATGGAGCCCGGCATCCCGGCGCCTCACTCCCCGGTCATGGCCTGGAACGAGTGGGACCCGCTGGAGGAGGTGATCGTCGGATCCCTCGACGGCGCCACCATCCCGACTCACCACCTGACGGTGATCTTCAACCTGCCGCGGGCGGCCCAGCCGTTCTACCGCTTCGCCAGCGGCTGGAAGTACCCCAAGTTCATGAAGAAGCTGGCGCAGCAGGAGCTCGACAACTTCATCAAGATCCTGGCCGGCGAGGGCGTCAAGATCCGCCGCCCCGACGCGGTGGACTTTTCCCGGAAATTCAAGGCGCCGCGCTGGACCTCCCGGGGCTTCTGCGTCGCCTGCCCGCGCGACCCGTATCTGGTCATCGGCGACGAGATCATCGAGAGCCCGATGTGCTGGCGCTCGCGTTACTTCGAGGGCGACGCCTACCGGTCGCTGTTCAAGGAGTATTTCCGCGCCGGCGCCCGCTGGACCTCGGCCCCGCGGCCGCAGCTGACCGACGACCTCTACAATTACGATTACCGGGTGCCGAACCTGAAGGCCGGCGAGCCGATGCAGTTCACGGTCAACGAGTTCGAGCCGGTCTTCGACGCCGCCGACTTCGTCCGCTGCGGCCGCGACCTGTTCGTGACCCGCTCGAACGTGACCAACCTGATGGGTATCGAGTGGCTGCGCCGCCACCTCGGCCCGGGCTTCCGCATCCATGAGATCGAGAGCCGCTGCCCGCAGCCAATGCACATCGACTCGTCGTTCATGCCGCTCGCCCCCGGCAAGGTGCTGGTGAACCCGGACTATATCGACGTCGAGAAGCTCCCCGCCGTGCTCAAGAAGTGGGACGTGCTGATCGCCCCGCGCCCCGACCCGGTCGAGGGCTTCATGAGCAAGATCTCGATGTGCTCGCCCTGGACCTCGATCAACGTCCTGGCCATCACCGAGAAGAAGATCGTCGTCGACCAGAGCCAGCCGACGCTGATCAAGGCGCTCAAGGATTGGGGCTTCGATCCGATCCCGGCGCCGTTCCTGAGCTACGGCCCGTTCGGCGGCTCGTTCCACTGCGCCACCCTCGACGTCCGCCGCCGCGGCGTGCTGAAGTCGTATTTTTAGGGTCTGTTCGCACTGACGACCTCCATCGCGGGTCGTTGGCGATCATCGGACATCCGAACCTGTCCCCTCATCCTGAGGTGCCGAGCGATCAACGATCGCTCGGCCTCGAAGGAGCCCTCCAGGATCCACCGCGAACTCTGGAGGGCTCCTTCGAGGGCGCCGCTGCGCGTCGCCACCTCAGGATGAGGTCGAGGATGGGATAGACAGGTCGAGCATGCCTTCCGATGAGTCCGCTCCGGAAAGCCGACGACCGCACATTCACGGCGCCGAAATCCCCTCGATCAGCGCCTTGTTGAACCCCTCGGGGTCGGACATCTGCGGCGCGTGGCCCAGTTCCGGGAACTCCACAAGCCTGGCCCCCGGGATCGCCTTGGCGGCTTCCTTGCCGAGTTCCGGGTAGTTCCCGAGCGACGCCCGCACCTCCGGCGGGGCGAGGTCCTTGCCGATCGCCGTGTTGTCCTTCTGGCCGATCATCAACAGGGTCGGCACCGCGATCTGCGGCAGCCGGTAGACCACCGGCTGGGTCAGGATCATGTCGTAGAGGAGCGCCGAGTCCCAGGCGACCGCCTCCTTGCCCGGGCCGGCGTTGAGCCCAGCCAGCATCGTCACCCAGGGCTCGTAGCGCGGCTCCCACTGGCCGGCGTAGTAGGTCGCGGTCTCGTAGGCGCGGATCGACGCCGCCGAGACCTTCAGCTCGCGCTGGTACCATTGCTCCACGGAGGTCGGCGGCACGCCCTTGGCGCTCCAATCCTCCAGCCCGATCGGGTTGACCAGCACCAGCTGGGCCACGTCCTTCGGGTAGAGCAGGGCGTAATGCGCGGCCAGCATGCCGCCGGTGGAATGGCCCACCAGGATCGGCCGCACGATTCCGAGCGTGTCGAGCAGGGCGCGGGTATTCTCGGCGAGTTGCCGGAACGTGAACTGGTAGGCCGCCGGCTTGCTCGACTTGCAGAAGCCGATCTGGTCCGGGGCGATCACCCGGTAGCCGGCCCCGGTCAGCGCCCGGATCTGGCTCTCCCAGGTCGCCGCGCAGAAGTTCTTGCCGTGGAGCAGCACGGCGGTGCGCCCGTTCGGTTTTTCCGGCCGGACGTCGAGATAGGCCATCTGCAGGGGCTGGCGCTGCGACGTGAAGGCGTAGCGCTCCACCGGGAACGGGTACGCGAACGCGTCGAGTTCGGGGCCGTAGGCCGGATCCATCAGCGGCTCGGCGCCGGCGCCGGAGAACGTCAGGGCCAGCAGGGCGGCGGATGCAAGCGTGGAGCGAAGCATGGATGGACTGAATGCCTCAGCGGCGTGAGGCGCCGCGCTGGCCGCTCAGATCGGGCATCGGGGCCGTCCTGTCCAATCGGCGAGGGCGCGCATCTTCGCGGCCGCGCCGGCCCGCGCTATCTCTGAGATGTCCCGCCGGTCCCCGACCCGGCGCGCAGGAGCTCACCCCGATGCGTCTCCCCATCCTGGCTGTCCTCACCGGCGCCCTGGTCCTCGCAGCAGTGCCGGCCCGGGCCGCGGATGCCTGCGACGCCCTCGCCGCCAAGGTGATCCGGATCACCGGCGCTTCCCTCGCCGGCCGGGACGGCCCGTTCGCGGTGTTCCGGGCGCAGGATGCGGAGCGGATGAGCCTCGATTGCCGGGCACCCGCCCGGATCACGATCGCCTCCCGCGACCGGGAGCCGCCGCCCGCCTACTTCACCCTGGTGGGGCTGGCTGCCCAAGCCCTCACCGGGGCGGATGTCCCCGCCGCCGAGGTGCTGGCGCTCAACCTCCATCAGGACAGCCTGCTGGCCGACGCGCCGCAGCGGGGCGGCACCGGCCGGGCGCTGATGCTGTGCGAGACCGGCCCCCGGGCGGATGGGCTCCGGGATGACCTCACGGTCTGCCGGGTCGCGCCCCGGGCCGGGGTTTCGCGAATCCGCCGCGCGGGGTAGAGCGCAAGCCATGTCGACACGCGAAACACCCGGCCCCGTCGTTCAAGTCGGCGAAGCGCGCTTCGCCAACCACCTGCCGCTCACGCTGATCGCCGGCCCGTGCCAGCTCGAAGGGCGCAATCACGCCCTGGAGATCGCCGCCGCGCTCAAGGAGATGGCGGCGGGCCTCGGGATCGGCCTGGTGTTCAAGACCTCGTTCGACAAGGCCAACCGGACCTCCGGCAGCGCCGCCCGGGGCATCGGCCTCGAAGGCGCTCTGCCTGTCTTCGCCGAGATCCGGGAAACCCTGGGCCTGCCGGTGCTCACCGACGTGCACGCCGCCGAGCAATGCGCGCCGGCCGCCGAGGCCGTGGACGTGCTCCAGATCCCGGCCTTCCTGTGCCGGCAGACCGACCTGCTCCTGGCGGCCGCCGCCACCGGCCGGGCGGTCAACATCAAGAAGGGTCAGTTCCTGGCGCCCTGGGACATGAAGCACGTCGCCGCCAAGGTGACAGAGGCCGGCAACCCGAACGTCATCGTGACCGAGCGCGGCGCCTCCTTCGGCTACAACACCCTGGTCTCGGACATGCGCAGCCTGCCGATCATGGCGCAGGTGACCCACGGGGCGCCGGTGGTGTTCGACGCCACCCATTCGGTGCAGCAGCCGGGTGGGCAGGGCGCCAGCTCCGGCGGGCAGCGGGAATTCGTCGCCGTGCTGGCCCGGGCCGCGGTGGCGGTGGGCGTGGCCGGGGTGTTCATCGAGACCCATCCCGATCCGGACCGGGCGCCCTCGGACGGTCCCAACATGGTCGCCCTACGCGACATGCCGACCCTGCTCGAAGAGCTGATCGCCTTCGATCGCCTCGCCAAGAAGCGCTTCGCCTGATTGGGCTTTGATGAATCGCAGGTTTTCGACGCAAAACCGCGGGACACTTTTGCGAAACCTGCTTCGCTCAGGCCGGCCGGAGCACGTGGATGCGCAGGGGCTGGACCAGGGCGTAGCGCCCGTCGGCCTCGCGCTCGGCGGCAGCGCGGAACGCCACCTCCACCACCGGCCGCCGCGCCCTTATCGTCGCTTCGCGGGCCGGATCGACCGCGCTGACCCGCGCCAGGAAGGCGTCGAGCGCCGCGAAGGTCTCGCGCCGCGCCACCGTCACGTCCTGCCGGCATAGAAAGGCGCCGCTCGCGAGCGCCGCCGCGATGGCGTCTTGAGCGGCGGCTCGCACTGCGGTCTCGTCCTCGATCGGCCGCAGGGCGTCGAAGAAGCTGCCTTCCGCCAGGGGCTCGACGACCACCAGGATGCCGCCCGGCACCAGGATCCGCGCGGCCTCGGCCAGGGCGGCGGCCGGGTCGGGCACGTGGTGCAGGGCGTTGAGCATCACGGCCCCGTGGAAGCTCCCATCGGGAAACGGCAGCGCCTCGGCCGAGGCGGCCTCGAACCGCGTGCCCGGTACCGCGGACCGGGCCTTCTCCAGCGCTGCTGCACCCGGATCGACGCCGGTGACCGCCGCGCCGTCTTCGGCAAGCCGCTGCGCCAGGGTCCCGGCACCGCAGCCGATATCGAGGACGCGCTTGCCCGGAAGCGGTGCGAAGGTCTCGCGGATCAGCGTCAGGGCATCCATCGCAGGGCTCTCCGGACCGGCGCCGGTCATGGGCGCCGGCGGACCTAAGCACAGTCCCGCTTGGAACGGGATGCACGGATTGGCGTCATACCCGCTGAGACCGCCCGGCCGCCGAAGACTTGACCTGGCCGCCGCGTCACGAGCGCGAAGCCGACCAAGACCCACCGATCCCGGCGCTCCAGTGCGGAAAATATTCGCAAGTCCAGCGACGGACAGTTTCGCAAACTCAGGACCGGTGAGGCGCAGTGTCAGCGCGCCGCGGAGATGAACCGCCGTTCACCAAATCATCATCATCCGAAATGGCCCGCGAAAACTTGGAACCCTCCGCCCAGCGGCCACGTTAATGGGCATGTTCGATCGAGGATCGAGAAGGTACATTATGCGCAAGATTGGTATCATCGCCACCGCCGCCGCCCTGGCTCTCGGCAGCGTCGCTGCCACGACCGGCGCCGAGGCCCGCCCGTACGGCTTCCACGGCGGTTACGGCCATGGCGGTGGCTACGGCTACCGAGGCGGACGTCGCGGCATCGGCACCGGTGCGGCCATCGGTCTCGGCATCGCCGGCTTGGCGGCTGGTGCGGTCGCCGCCGGTGCGGCCAACAACTACTACAACGGCGGCTACGGTGGGTACGGCGGCGGTTACGGCTACGCCCCAGCCTATGGCGCTCCGGCTTACGGGTACGGTGCTCCCGCCTACGGCTACTACGGCTCGCCCTACTAAGGGCAGCGATCCAGACGGATCAGAGGGCGACCGGCGCGAGCCGGTCGCCTTTTTCGTATGTGGCTCAGCGCCCGCGATAGGGTGCGACCCCGGTCTCAGGCAGCCAGATCGTCTTGGGCGGCTCGCCGGTCTGCCAGAACACGTCGATCGGAATGCCGCCGCGCGGGTACCAATAGCCGCCGATGCGCAGGTAGCGCGGCTCGAGCAGGTCGCGCAGCCGCTTGCCGATCGCCACCGTGCAATCCTCGTGGAACGCCCCGTGGTTGCGGAAGGCGCCGAGATAGAGCTTCAGCGACTTCGATTCCACGAGCCAATCGCCGGGCACGTAATCGATCACGAGGATCGCGAAATCCGGCTGGCCGGTGACCGGGCAGATCGAGGTGAACTCGGGCGCGGTGAAGCGCGCCACATAGTCGGTGTCGGCATGCGGGTTCGGCACCCGGTCGAGGCGGGCCTCGGTGGGCGAGGCGGGCAGCGGCGTGGCCTGGCCGAGTTGGAGCGTCTCAGATGTGGTCATGCCGCCCGTATAGATCCGGACAGTTTTGGATTCAAAAGGGCTGAGCCCTTTGGGATCCGCTGACCCTGAGTGCCGGCACGTGGGGGTTGTCATGACGCGTGCACAGGCAGCGCCTACGCTGGTGCTTGCCGCCGAACGCGGCTTGACGGATAAGCCGCCGCGATGCGCCGCACCCCGGATCGGGGCTGCCGCCGCCGAACAGCGGCCCCGCGAGAGGACGTTCCATGACCGCGATCACCAATATCAGCGCCCGCGAAATCCTCGACAGCCGCGGCAACCCCACGGTCGAGGTCGATGTCCTGCTGGAAGACGGTTCCTTCGGCCGCGCCGCGGTTCCGTCGGGCGCCTCCACGGGCGCGCACGAGGCGGTCGAGCTGCGCGATGGCGACCAGAGCCGCTTCCTCGGCAAGGGTGTGCTGAAGGCGGTCGAGGCTGCGCAGACCGAGATCCTGGACGCGATCGGCGGCATGGAGGCCGAAGAGCAGGTCGCCGTCGACGAGGCGATGATCGAGCTCGACGGCACGCCGAACAAGGCGCGCCTCGGGGCCAACGCGATCCTCGGCGTCTCGCTGGCGGTGGCGAAGGCGGCGGCCGAGGCCTCCGGCCTGCCGCTCTACCGCTATGTCGGCGGCGTGCAGGGCAGGGTCCTGCCGGTGCCGATGATGAACATCATCAACGGCGGGGCGCACGCCGACAACCCGATCGACTTCCAGGAATTCATGATCCTGCCGGTGGGCGCGGAGTCGCTCGCCGACGCCGTGCGCATGGGCTCAGAGGTGTTCCACACCCTCAAGGGCAAGCTGAAGAAGGCCGGCCACAACACCAATGTCGGCGACGAGGGCGGCTTCGCCCCGAACCTGCCGTCCGCCGAGGCCGCCCTCGACTTCGTGATGGACGCGATCACGGCCGCCGGCTTCAAGCCCGGCACCGAGATCGCCCTGGGACTCGACTGCGCCGCCACCGAGTTCTTCAAGGACGGCGCCTACGCCTACGAGGGCGAGGGCACGAACCGCTCGATCGAGGCCCAGGTCGATTACCTGGCGCAGCTGGTTGCCAACTACCCGATCCTGTCGATCGAGGACGGCATGTCCGAGGACGACTGGGCCGGCTGGAAGCTCCTGACCGAGAAGATCGGCGATCGCTGCCAGCTCGTGGGCGACGACCTGTTCGTGACCAATGTCGAGCGCCTGTCCCGCGGCATCGCCGAGGGCACCGCCAACTCGATCCTGATCAAGGTCAACCAGATCGGCACGCTCACCGAGACCTTGGCGGCCGTCGATATGGCCCAGCGCGCCGGCTACACCGCGGTGATGTCGCACCGCTCGGGTGAGACCGAGGACTCGACCATCGCGGATCTCGCGGTCGCCACCAATTGCGGGCAGATCAAGACCGGCTCGCTCGCCCGCTCTGACAGACTGGCCAAGTACAACCAGCTGATCCGCATCGAGGAGGGCCTGGGCCCGCAGGCGCTCTACGCCGGCGCTTCGGCGATCAAGCATCTGGCGCGCGGCTGAATGCGCACACGTCTTCCCTCCCCAGCTTGTGGGAGGGAAGACGTGTGCCGTCTCTCAAATCGTACCGTCATTGCGAGCGCAGCGAAGCACCCCAGGGAACCGCAACATTCTGAGATCGCGCGCTGCTCTGGGTTGCTTCGCTGCGCTCGCAATGACGGCGACATCACTCCGCCGGCAGCGTCCAAACCTTCTGCGGGCGCGCCAGGCCCCGCAGCTCGATGATGCCCACGGCCTCCAGCGCCCGGCTGCACCGCTCCGCGAATGAATCCGAGATCAGCAGCGCGTGCCCGAGCGCCTCGCACTGGCTCTCGATCCGGCTGGCCTCGTTCACCGCGCGCCCGATCACCGTGAAATCGAGGCGTCGCTCGGTGCCGACATTGCCGTAGACCACCGTGCCGAAATGCACGACGCAATCGGCCGTCAGTTCCGGTAGCCCTGCCTCGCGGCGTCGCTGATTGAGTACGGCGTTGGCCGCGAGTCCGTCCGCGGCGGCGTCGAGGGCGCTGCTGCAGACCGGGCAGGGGAGGATGCCGGCATCTGGGACCGGGAAGATCGCCAGGAAGCCGTCGCCGAGGAATTTCAGGATCTCACCGCCGTGCCGGGCGACCGGGTCGCCCAGCGCGTCGAAATGCTCGTTGAGCCACGTGACCATGTCGTAGGGATCGGCCCGGTCGGACAGGGCCGTGAAGCCGCGCAGATCCGTGAGCAGGATCGCGGCCGGAACGGCCCGTCCCTGGCCGCGCTGGATCTGGCCGTCCAGCACCCGCTCCGCGGTGGAGCGCCCGAGATAGGTGGCCGTGACCTCGCGCAGGGTATGGCCCAGGCCGAGCTTGGCCACCGCCAGAGCGAGCACCGGCAGCACCTCCGCTATTGCTCTCAGGTCGGCCTCCGAGAAGCCGGACCGCGCGCGGGTGCAGAACGAGATCGCGACGCCGCGGAGCGCCGTGCCGGGCGCGAAGCCGACGATATGGACCGCGTATTCGGTGCCGCCCTCGGCGCGCAGGTCATGCAGGACCGGATAGTCGGTCTCCGGGCCGGGGGAGTCGAGCCGCCAGCGCCCGAAATTCTCATCCCGCTCCAGCATCGCGAAGATCGGGCTGCGCAGCCAATCTGCTTCCTGCTCGGCGCCGTGGGGATTGGGCACGAAGCTGAGGCCCTGGCCGAGATGCCAGTTCAGGCTGACGCCGCGCACCATCGGGTCGATGGCCGGCGTCATGACGCTGACCCGCCAGAGCGGGACGCCGGACGCGCACAGGCCCTCGCAGACCCGGGCGAGCAGCGTGTCGTAATCGTCGGTCGCAGTGGCGTGCTCGGCGATCCAGCGCGTCAGGTCCGTCATGTCCATCCGTGCGCGTGGGCTCCCGAGGTTCGGGCCGGATCATAGCCGATGAGCACGATCCCACAGCCTCGAAAAGCTCCGTTAACCTTTCCGCGCGAGGCTCCCGCCATGGTCGTCCGCCGCCGCGTCAGAATGGTCGTCTTGCCCCTGGGTCTCTGGACCCTGTCGGCGCTCGTGGTCGGCTTCTTCGTCTGGCAGGCCGAGAGCGGCAATCGCGGCCTCGAAGCCAAGAAGGTGTTGAAGATCCGCGCCTACGGCCTGACCCAGGAACTCGCCGCCGTCCGCGCGGAGCGCGCGACCTGGGAGCACCGGGTCGCGCTGCTCAAGAGCGACCAGATCGACCGCGATCTCCTCGAGGAGCGCGCCCGGATCGTGCTCGGGCGGGTCCACGCCAACGACGTGGTCGTCATCACACCCTGACCGACACGCCGCGACTTTAGATCCCCTCTGACAAGAGCGGCGACCTGTCAGAGCGTCCGCCCTCGCTTTCCCAACGGTGCTGTCCTACACCCCGTTCCAGTCGCGTGGAATCACGGGGAGAGCGCCGATGGACGCCGCCAAGGAGCCTGCGAAGGACGCTTCGTCCTCGCAATCGCAGGTCGCGAGCCCGGAGGCTGGAAGCTCGCAGGCTGTGGAGGCGCACAAGCCGGCGCCGAACATGCCGCAATTCACCCGCGAAGAAGACCTCCACGCCTATCACGAGATGCTGCTGATCCGGCGTTTCGAGGAGAAGGCCGGCCAGCTCTACGGCATGGGCCTGATCGGCGGCTTCTGCCACCTCTATATCGGCCAGGAAGCCGTGGTGATCGGCATGCAGATGGCCTCGATCGACGGCGATCAGGTCATCACCGGCTACCGCGACCACGGCCACATGCTGGCCTGCGGCATGGACCCGAAGGGCGTCATGGCCGAGCTGACCGGCCGCCGGGGCGGCTACAGCCGCGGCAAGGGCGGCTCGATGCACATGTTCAGCCGCGAGAAGCAGTTCTTCGGCGGCCACGGCATCGTCGGCGCGCAGGTCTCGCTGGGCACCGGCCTCGCCTTCGCGGACCATTACCGGGAGAACGGCAAGGTCAGCCTCACCTATATGGGCGACGGCGCGGCCAACCAGGGCCAAGTCTACGAGAGCTTCAACATGGCGGCTCTGTGGAAGCTGCCGGTGGTCTACGTCATCGAGAACAACCGCTACGCCATGGGCACCTCGGTGGCCCGGGCCTCGGCGCAGACCGACTTCTCCAAGCGCGGCCTCTCCTTCGGCATTCCGGGCGAGCAGGTCGACGGCATGGACGTGCGCACCGTGCGCGAGGCGGCGGCGCGGGCGGTCGAGCATGCCCGCTCGGGCCAGGGCCCCTACATCTTGGAGATGCAGACCTACCGCTATCGCGGCCACTCCATGTCCGATCCGGCCAAGTACCGGACCAAGGACGAGGTCTCGAAGATGCGCGACGAGCACGACCCGATCGAGATGGTGCGCAAGCGCCTGCTCGAGTTGCACGGGGTGCCGGAGGCGGAGATCAAGGCCACCGACGCCAAGGTCCGCGAGACCGTGAACGCGGCGGCCGAGTTCGCCACCAACGATCCCGAGCCGGATCCCGCCGAGCTCTGGACCGACATCCTGCTGGAAGCGCACGCCTAGCGCGTTCCCGAAACACTGGCCGCCCCTACCGAAAAGACGACCGCAGAGCTGAGCATGGCGACCGACATCCTGATGCCCGCCCTCTCGCCCACCATGGAGGAGGGCAAGCTCGCCAAGTGGCTGAAGAAAGAAGGCGATCCGATCAAGTCCGGCGACGTGCTGGCCGAGATCGAGACCGACAAGGCGACCATGGAGGTCGAGGCCATCGACGAGGGCGTGCTCGCCAAGATCCTGATCGAGGAGGGCACTGAGGGCGTCGCGGTCAACACGCCGATCGCGATCATCGCTGGCGAGGGCGAGGACGTGTCGGAAGCCGCGGCCAGCGGCGGCAAGCCGAAGCCCAACGGCGCCGGCGGCCACCCGGCCCCGACGCCGGACATGCAGGCCGAGGGGATGGCCGACAAGCCGGCCCCCGCGTCGAAGTCCGGCGAGGATGCGCAGAAGGCCCCGGCGGCGCCTTCCGTCATCACCAACAAGGCCGACGAGCCGGTGATGGAGGAGTTCCCGGCCAACACCCCGATGGTCACCACCACGGTGCGCGAGGCCCTGCGGGACGCCATGGCCGAGGAGATGCGCCGCGACGGCGACGTCTTCGTCATGGGCGAGGAGGTCGCCGAGTATCAGGGCGCCTACAAGATCACCCAGGGGCTGCTGCAGGAATTCGGCGCCCGGCGGGTGGTCGACACCCCGATCACCGAGCACGGCTTCGCCGGCATCGGCGTCGGCGCGGCGCTCTCCGGCCTGAAGCCGATCGTCGAGTTCATGACCTTCAACTTCGCCATGCAGGCGATCGACCAGATCATCAACTCGGCGGCCAAGACCCTGTACATGTCCGGCGGCCAGCTCGGCTGCCCGATCGTGTTCCGCGGCCCCAACGGCGCCGCCGCCCGGGTCGGCGCCCAGCACAGCCACGATTACGCCGCCTGGTACTCGAACGTACCGGGCCTGAAGGTGATCGCCCCCTACACGGCCTCGGACGCCAAGGGCCTGCTCAAGGCCGCGATCCGCGACCCGAACCCGATCATCTTCCTCGAAAACGAGATCCTGTACGGCCAGTCCTTCCCGGTGCCGCAGCTCGACGACTTCGTGCTGCCGATCGGCAAGGCGCGGGTCCACCGCACCGGCAAGGACGTGACCATCGTGTCCTTCGCGATCGGCATGACCTACGCGCTCAAGGCCGCGCAGATCCTGGCCGAGGAGGGCATCGAGGCCGAGGTGATCGACCTGCGCACGATCCGCCCAATGGATTCCGAGACGGTGGTGCGCTCGGTCAAGAAGACCGGCCGCTGCATCACCGTGGAGGAGGGGTTCCCGCAATCCGGCATCGGCGCCGAGATCGTCGCCCGCCTGATGGTCGACGCCTTCGACTATCTCGACGCCCCGGTCCTGCGCATCACCGGCAAGGACGTGCCGATGCCCTACGCGGCCAACCTCGAAAAACTCGCCCTGCCGAACGTGGCCGAGGTCGTCGAGGCGGCCAAGAGCGTCTGCTACAAGTGACGGGCGTCGCGGGCGGACAGGCCGCCCCGTCCTCCCGCCCCGTCCGGGTTCGGAGACCAGCCGGCGCACCATGAGCCAGGATCCCACACAGGACTTCGTCGAACTTGCCATCCCGCCGGACGCCCGCGCGCAGGGCGGCATCGAGGTTCTGCGCGCGGCCGTTGTGGACGGCGCCGTCAGCGTGGCCCTGCGTCGCTCCTTCGACGATCCCGCGACCTGGGGCCGGCTGCTGATCGACCTCGGCCGGCAGGCGGCCCGCGCCTACGCGCTGGAGACCGACATGTCGGAGGAGGAGGCGTTCGAGCGCATCCGCGCCGGCTGGGAGGCCAAGGGGCTCGACCCCGGCGGCTTCAACTAGCGATGGCGGCATCCGACCATGGCTGAGGCGGCTGTCCGACAGGCGACCTACGCGGATCTCGAAGCGGTCCCGGACCATCTGGTGGCCGAGATCATCGACGGGGTGCTGGAGACGCACAGGCCCCTGCCACCCTTGCAGGGAGCAGCCGCTTTCTCGCTGGCGGCGACTCTGGGTTCGCGCACGCCCCGCAGACGCGATGATCCGGATGCCTGGATCTACATGAGCAAACCGGAGCTTCACTTCGGCCCTCAGGTGGTGGTGCCCGATCTCGCCGGCTGGCGTCGCAGGCGGATGCCGACCGAACCCACGGATGCCTTCATCGAAACGCCGCCGGACTGGGTGTGCGAGATCCTCTCGCCCTCCACGATTCGCCTCGATCGCAGCCGCAAGCGCCGCATCTATGGGGAGGCCGGAGTCGACTTTCTCTGGCTGCTCGATCCAGCCGAGGGTGTACTCGAAGGCTTCGCTCTCGCGGACGGTTACTGGCTCCTCGTAGACACTGTGCTTCGCGGCGAGACCGTGTCGCTCGCGCCCTTCGACGCCGTCCCGTTCCCCCTCGACGACCTGTTTCCCTTCGACGATCCGGCCGCCCCGGCCTTGCCCGAGACCTGATGCCATGCCGATCAACGTGCTCATGCCCGCCCTCTCGCCGACCATGGAGAAGGGCAACCTCGCCAAGTGGCTGAAGAAGGAGGGCGACGCCGTGAAATCCGGCGACGTGCTCGCCGAGATCGAGACCGACAAGGCGACCATGGAGGTCGAGGCCATCGACGAGGGCGTGCTCGCCAAGATCGTCGTGCCCGAGGGCACCGCCGACGTGCCGGTCAACGACCTGATCGCGGTGATCGCCGCGGAGGGCGAGGATCCGTCGAGCGTGCAGGCCGCGAGCGGCGGCAACGGCAAGGCCGCGCCGGAGGCCAAGTCCGAGGCGAAATCCGCCGCCGCGCCGGCCCCGGCCGACCAGAACACCACGCCCGGCGGCGGCCACATGTCCTACGAGCGGGTGAACGAGGCGCCGGAGGGCGCTCAGCCCGGCGGCAGCCCGCAGCCCCAGGGGGCAGGCGGCCGGGTGTTTGCCTCGCCGCTGGCGCGTCGGATCGCCAAGCAGGAGGGCGTCGACCTCGCCGCCGTCGAGGGGAGCGGCCCGCACGGCCGTATCATCGCCCGGGACGTCCAGGCCGCCAAGGCCTCCGGCGGCGGCAAGGCTCCGACGCCGCAGGCCGCCGCCGAGGCGCCCAAGGCGGCCGCCCCGGCCCCGAAGGCCGCCCCCGCAGGCGGGGCGCCGGCCGGCCTCAGCCTCGATCAGGTCCGGGGCTTCTACGCCAAGGGCTCCTACGAGGAGGTGCCGCTGGACGGCATGCGCAAGACCATCGCCAAACGCCTCACCGAGGCGATGCAGGTGGCCCCGCACTTCTACCTCACCGTGGATTGCGAGCTCGACGCGCTGATGAAGCTCCGCGAGACCCTCAACGCCTCCGCGGGCAAGGACAAGGACGGCAAGCCCGCCTTCAAGCTCTCGGTGAACGACTTCGTCATCAAGGCCATGGGCCTGGCGCTCACCCGCGTGCCCGCCGCCAACGCGGTCTGGGCCGAGGATCGCGTGCTGCGCTTCAAGCAGGCGGAGGTCGGCGTCGCGGTGGCGATCGACGGCGGTCTGTTCACCCCGGTGATCCGCCGGGCCGACGAGAAGACCCTGTCCACCATCTCAAAGGAGATGAAGGATTTCGCCGCCCGGGCGCGTGCGAAGAAGCTCAAGCCGGAAGAGTACCAGGGCGGTGTCACCTCGGTGTCGAACCTCGGCATGTTCGGGATCAAGCACTTCACCGCGGTGATCAACCCGCCGCAATCGAGCATCCTGGCGGTGGGCGCCGGCGAGAAGCGGGTCGTCGTCAAGGATGGCGCCCCGGCGGTGGTCCAAGTGATGACCGCCACCCTGTCCTGCGACCACCGCGTCCTCGACGGCGCACTCGGTGCAGAGCTGATCGCGGCCTTCAAGGGGCTGATCGAGAACCCGATGGGCATGTTGGTCTAAGCCGGAGCACGCAATGTCCGACACCTACGACATCCTCATCATCGGCGCCGGGCCCGGCGGCTACGTCACGGCGATCCGGGCGGCGCAGCTCGGCTACAAGACCGCCGTGGTCGACCGGGAGCATCTGGGCGGCATCTGCCTGAACTGGGGCTGCATCCCCACCAAGGCGCTGCTGCGCTCGGCCGAGATTTTTCATTACTTCCAGCATGCCGGCGATTACGGCCTCACCGCCGAGAAGGTCGGGTTCGACACCGCGGCAATCGTGAAGCGTTCGCGGGGCGTCTCGGGCCGGCTCAACGGCGGCGTCGGCATGCTGCTCAAGAAGAACAAGGTCGACGTGATCTGGGGCGAGGCTGCGGTCGACAGCGTGGCCAAGGGCAACCAGCCCGGCCAGGTCACCGTCAAGGAGTCCAAGCGCGCCGAGCCGCCCAAGGGCGCCAAGGGCGCCGGGACCTACCAAGCCAAGCACATCATCGTCGCCACCGGCGCCCGGCCCCGGGCGATCCCCGGGATCGAGCCCGACAAGAAGCAGATCTGGACCTATTACGAGGCCATGGTGCCCGAGGCGATGCCCAAAAGCCTGCTGGTGATGGGCTCCGGCGCCATCGGCATCGAGTTCGCCTCGTTCTACAAGACCATGGGCGCGGAGGTGACCGTGGTGGAGCTGCTGCCGCAGATCCTGCCGGTGGAGGATGCCGAGATTGCGGGCCTCGCGCGCAAGCGCTTCGAGAAGCAGGGCATCAAGATCCTCACCGGCGCCAAGGTGACGAAGGTCGAGAAGGGCGCCGATTCCGTCACGGCGACCATCGAGGGCGGCGACGGCAAGACCCAACAGATCACGGCCGAAAAACTGATCTCGGCGGTGGGCGTGGTCGGCAACATCGAAAATATCGGCCTCGAAAAGCTCGGGGTGACGATCGACCGCGGCATCGTCGTCACCGATGGGCTCGGCCGGACCAACGTGCCCGGCCTCTACGCCATCGGCGACGTCGCCGGCCCGCCGATGCTCGCCCACAAGGCCGAGCACGAGGGCGTCATCTGCGTCGAGACCATCAAGGGCCTGCACACCCACCCGATGGACAAGGCCAAGATCCCGGGCTGCACCTATTGCCAGCCGCAGATCGCCAGCGTCGGGCTCACCGAGGCCAAGGCCAAGGAGCTGGGCTTTGCCGTGAAGGTCGGCCGCTTCCCGTTTGCGGGCAACGGCAAAGCGATCGCGCTGGGCGAGCCGGACGGGCTGATCAAGACGGTATTCGACGCCAAGACCGGCCAGCTGCTCGGCGCCCACATGATCGGCGCCGAGGTGACCGAGCTGATCCAGGGCTACGTGGTGGCGATGAACCTAGAGAGCACCGAGGAGGAGCTGATGCATACGGTGTTCCCGCACCCGACGCTCAGCGAGATGATGCACGAGAGTGTGCTCGACGCGTATGGCAAGGTGATCCACACCTGAGACCTGAAACGGGCTGAAAGCTCCTTCAAAACAAGCTGTTAGCCGCAACAGGGTAAGCAGCAGATTGCTCAACGGTCAAGGCTCGGAGGGGTGCGTAGCGTCCCTCCTGCGGCCCTTCAGTGTGCCCAGATTGTGCCAGCGGTGTGCTTCGGTGCTAGTCCGTGGCGTCCCGGATCGGGTTGTTTGCAGCCGGACATTCCGCGATTCTGGCCAGTTTATTGGTTGAGCGTCTTGGCCGTTGTTGAGCGCCGCTCCGCCGTTTGAAACCCAGATCGGAGGTATTCGGGAGGCAGCAAGATGCCGACGTTCCCCTTCATGAAGCGGCAACCCAAGCGCCACGTAGGGTGAGTATCAAGCCTAGAAGAAGGGTCAGGCCGAAGCCATGGCACATTGGCCTCAGATGGCTCGCTCTTAACCCTCCAGCTGCGAGAACAGCGCATCGCTGTCCCCGCTCGTCAGACGCGGAGAGAGTTGACGGAAGGACCACCGAGCATCGGGCGCAGCCCTATCGAACCGGAGCACCGCGTCTGAGCGGTTCGAGTCCCACTTGGTCGGAACGCCGGGTGTGATCTGATCACCCTTCAAGGACGGGATTAGGTCTATAGCGGAGACTTTGTGCTTTCAGCGGACGATCCGAAGCACCTTCAACTATGTCGATTGCCACTTGGTACAGGTTTGCAGAATGCACTGAAAAATGTGGGAGATGAACACCACACCCGCTCTCAGGGGCGATAACCGATTGGGCTCTGATGAGGAGCGCACGAGCGATCCCTCGCTGACCAGACATCTGGGGGTGAAGTTCGACGTGCTCAGCGATGCCCTTCTGTTCAAACTCACGTGGGGATGCTATCCATCCGCACAAGAACAAAAAGCGAACATCTCTTGTGATGGGAGCGGGTGCTCGCTAAGGTTGTCGCAGGTCAATGCATATTCGATGGCACCCATGCGAGCAGACGAGCGACGGATTTACTATTACGATCTGATGATCGGCAAGCGCGAAAAATCCTCACATGTGCCAACTCTGAGAGAGTTGTTCGACTTATGGCAGGAACGGACACAAGCAAAAATGCATTTCACGTGCTTCAGGACGAAAAAGTAATATATCAAATCAATGATGCGAGGCTCAACAATACGCAGGACAAGATCACGCTACAGATCTCAGTAATTGATAAACTCATGCCCGACGCCGCCTATGCAGACATGCAAACCCGTGTGACAACTGTCATGAAGAAAACAGCACAGCAAGGCGGGAACTTGTCTGCGCATCTTGTAATAAACATCGACCCTTACAAGGCTAACACGCATTTATGCTTGCTAGAAGGCGTAAGAAGGCTCAATGCAACAAGCATATATCGGTTGCTCAACAGACTGATCCGGGATGCGCATCAAACAGATAATATGCGCTTTTCATACCCTGATCCGGGCGGCGCCAAGACGCGCGACGGCGCACCCAAGCGCCACTCCTATTTACCTCTGGTCCGTTTGAACGGACATCCCTCGCCAACACTAATCCGCGACCTCGAAAACGGAGACATTCGCAACATCAAACTTACCAAAACTAAAGAAGCCACTGCATTCTCGGACAGTGAGTTTCTGACTGAAGAAAGTTATGAATTGACCTTGGGCATAAAGCCAGAGGTCGATCGCAAGGGCCTCTTTGCCAAGATATTGGGCGCCGTAACCAAACACAAAGACGATTACAAGACCGGACGAATTGCTTTCACCGATCAAAATAGAAATAATCACAATTTGGAATTCGATGTCGAAACGGGCGAGCCTGCATCAGAAGATTTTATCAAGTACACGACCTTGAGGAAGATTAACCCGCCATTGGCTGATGCCTCCCCCACCATAGTCGGGCATATGGAAGCAGAAATGCTGGCCCTGCTAGCCGTCGGCCCCGGAGCGTGAGCGGTGATCTGGTATCAAATAAAGCGACCATTCGCATTCCTTCGGATCAGGAACACTGAGTTGATGGTGTTGCGCACCACCATTCCTGCGGTTGTTACCGCGTTTGCTTGCATTATATATTGGGCGTCACCGTACAAACCAGAAATTATAGGCGACAAGCATTATGTCGATTACGTTCTACAAATTGTTGGCAGTCTGCCCGGGTTCTACATTGCGGCTTTGGCCGCGGCCGCCACATTCAGCAACAGAAGTCTAGATGAGGAAATGGGCGGCAAAAATGTTCCTATGCTCGACATCCAAAGAGGCGGGGAGACGTTCAACGTAGCACTCACACTCCGCGTATTCATGTGTCATCTTTTCGCCTATCTATGCGCGTTATCTTTCCTCACTTGTGTTATCGGCGTTTCCATTATGGAGTTTGCGCCAATACTAAAGCAAATCGAGGCCGAAAACGCTCATCATTCGGTCGCCGCGTCGGTTGCGTTTACGTTTAAGTATGCAGTCGTCGGCTGGTTTACTTTTTGCCTGGTGCGCATCGTCACGATAACGCTCCACGGCCTGTTCTTTCTGATAGAGCGGATGCATCAGGAGAACCGCTAAAACCTTCCCCAAACGATTAAGTCGCGTCCTCTAGCAGGTACGATTCTCGCGTTAACTCACGTCGCTCCTTTTCAGGATAAGGATGGCTCGATCCGGATGAGCGGGTTTACTGCCTGTGAACGTCATAGACGCGACGGATAGTGGCCTTGTTCCGACAGCCGCACCACGTAGATTTGCTGAGAGGGAACCAACAGCGGTTCACATGATGCGTCGACAAACGTTTTCCGGAGCAGTCCTGGTGTGGATCATAAGCCCCCCCATAGCTTGGGCGGCAGGCAATCCGGCTTCCGTACCAGCCAAGTACGACGGCCGATGGAATATCGATGTGACCACCATATCTTTGAAAGTTGGACCGTCGCACAGATGGATCTTGCCGGAAGCACCTTCGTCGCTCAACGCGCCCCATGGCGCTTCGTGACCGTAAGCATTGACGCCATGCGCTTCCTCAGGCCGATCGAGGTTGGTGACGAGGAAAGCGTCTACTGCATTCTTCAGGAGGAAGGCGACACGTCCATAGCGGTGAAGATCGAGACCTGGGTTCGGGACCGGTCCGGCACAAACCCGGAGAAGATAATCGAGGGCGTGTTCACCTACTTATTTTTGAGTGAAAAGGAAAAAGCTTATAATATTGATGCCGGCCGATAACGGAAAGTCGAAGAGGCGGCTGTCGTTAACAAGGGTGTACTCTCAAACAAATACGCAATAAACAGTGATCGAAAAAGACCGAGATTTTTTGAATTGCCCCAAGAGAGATCGATGACCTGTATCGAACATGGGTCTGATCACAATCCGCTTATATAGTAATAGAGTGTGATTTGGCAGATATACACATCAACAAAATTTGATATGCTTGCTGTTGTAGCCGCATTTATGTTAGTGCTAAAAATAGCTAAACGGTTGACGGGGCAATATATGAGTAAAGACGTTGCCGTATTCGCTGTTCCAGGCACCTGGGCAGATTTCTTTGCCAAGCCGTCCATGTTGGGCATTGCGAAGCAAAAATTTGCATCGTTAATATTTGGGCCGATAGAGCAGACACCACAAGTCTCTTGGTTTGAAGAAGGCTCAGAATTCAACATAGAACTTTCGTTCCTTTTAAGCCAAAACTCAATTTGCATTAAGCAAATACCAATCAAGTGGGCACAGCACAATACTTTCACAAGCAGGCGGCAAGCGTCGGAGGAGATCATCAGTAGAGTGGTGACGCACGTAGACAACCAAAGGAATTCTACAGAATCATATCTGACGCCTGTATTCATTATTGCGCACAGCCACGGGGGAAATGCTGCAGTTCTAGCTGCAAAAAAACTTCGAGATAAAGGAATAGCTACGCAAGTCATAACGCTTGCAACTCCTTTTATATCCGTTGCTCGACCGGAGAGCAGCTTCATCTATCAGTCGTTTTCGCTGACTAAAACTGCTAGAATAATTTATTATTTTATCGCTACCTACCTCATTGGCATATGTACTGCCTTATATTTTATGCCGGACTTCGCCGGCGTTAGACTTTTTTTGATAAAAGACTGACCTGACCGGCTGGCTTTGGACCGGGCTGATTGAGAGGATCAGCCAGGACCGGAGGAGTCGGACATGCGGCGAGGTCAGAAGACGAACGCGGAGCAGGTGGTGCTCAAGCTGCGCCAGATCGAGGTGCAGACAGCTC
>NZ_JAKSYK010000177.1:0-50801 GCF_022829425.1 Methylobacterium sp. J-072
GCCTCGCCATGTAGGCCGAACCGGCGCGCAAGGCCAGGGAAGGCCCGGCAAGAGACGGGGATGCTATCCGCGACGCAGGATCGCCGCCGCGTCCGACAGCCCGCGACGGATCCGCGCCGGTACCTCCGGCGCGGTGCAGACATAGGTCGGGCTCGGATGGGGGATCGCGATCAGCGGCAGGCCGGGGCGCAGGGCCTCGATCGCGGGCGCCGCCCCACCGGCGTAGCGGCCGGCGAGGACCGCCACGGCGAGCCGGGGCAGCAGGTCGAGCAGCGGTGCCAGATAGGGCGCCGCCGCCGCGACCTCTGCCCGGCGCGGCGCCCGGTTCAGGGCGCCCTCAGCGTGGATCAGCCAGGGCACCGCGTTCCAGATCAGGGTGTCGCCCCGCTCGATGCCGGCCTCCCCGAGGAACCGGAACAGGTTGGCCGCGGTACCGTTCGCGCTGTCCCGGGTGACGAAGCCGGTGCGCAGGACCGCCGGACCCGGCGTCTCCAGGAGCAGCAGCATCCGTGCCGCGATGCCGCCGTCGAGGGGGTCGGGGATCGGCACCGGCGCGCCCCGCTCTGCTGCGATCCGCTCGGCCAGGGCCCGGATCGGGGCGATATGCGGCGCGGCGATCAGGGCCCGGCGGGCTGCGAGCGCCTCCGGGTCGGCCAGGGATTTCGGCGCCTGCGGCTCAGCCGGCATCGAGGCCGGGGATCGCCGCGTCGAGCCGGCCCGTCAGACGGAAGCGCTCGATCCCCTCCTCCCGGGCAAGCCGCCCGTCCAGACCTGCGACGCCGCCGAACTGGAAGCCGATCTGGCTCGCATAGGCGGCGCAGGCGGCGCGTTTCCGCGCCTGGGCCTCGGGATCGAGGGCCATCCGCTGGACCGGGAGGGCGGCGAACAGGTCGGCCAGCGGCTCCCGGGGCGTGGCTTCGCGGACCGTGTAGGGGAAATCGCGCCACCACAGGATCGGTGCCTGGACATCGAGGCTCCGGAGCGCTCGGACG
The DNA here is from genome assembly GCF_022829425.1 of Methylobacterium sp. J-072. NCBI lineage: Bacteria > Pseudomonadati > Pseudomonadota > Alphaproteobacteria > Hyphomicrobiales > Methylobacteriaceae > Methylobacterium > Methylobacterium sp. J-072. Next base: position 993 of record NZ_JAKSYK010000177.1, read on the forward strand.
GCCTGGACGTGGTCGACATGGCCGCCGACCCCCTGCGGGGCGAGGATCAGGTCGGGATTCTCCGCGGCGATCATTGCGGCCAGCGCCGGTGCCAACTCGGCCGCGATGCCGTCATCGGCGCGGGGCGCGGAGAACAGCTCCGGCGCGGAGCCGTAGGCGCGGTGCGGCGCCTCCCGGAACGGCAGGTGCCGGGGCGGCGCGATCCCGAGCTCGGTGGCGGCGCGGACATCCTCGGCCCGGCGCAGGTCCATGTAATCGACCTCGGCCGGCAGGCCCTTGTCGAGCTGGCAGGCCAGCGCGAACCCCGTCGGATCGGCGACACTGCTGGTGAACAGGGTCGCCATCACCACGTGCCAGCCCTCCCCAGCGAGGCTCGCCAGCAGGCCACCGCAGGAGAAGGCCGCGTCGTCGAGATGGGGCGAGAGGGCGAGGGCTATGGGCATGGTTTGGAGCCTATCGGCTTGTGATGTCCAACCCTCCCCCTCATCCTGAGGTGCCGGCGCGCAGCGCAGGCCTCGAAGGAGGGCTCCAGGGATCGTGCGGACGGCTGGAGGGCTCCTTCGAGGCGGTTTCGCCGCACCTCAGGATGAGGGAGAGGGTTGGAGAACCGAAGATTTGACCGTCCTTCAAAGCAGATGTGGCTCAGCGCGGAAGCGGCAGCTGGGGTCCTCGGGCAGGTCGACCGAGAAATCGGTGGCCGGACGCGCACGTCGAACGGAGGCGTAGACCTCCATGATCTGCCGGCCAACGGCGCTCCAGGAATAGACCCGGCGGCACTCCTCCAACCCGGCCGTCGCCAGGGTGCGGCGCAGTTCTGCGTCCGTAACGATGCGGGTGAGCGCGGCGGCGAGCGCCGGCACGTCGCCCGGGTCGACCAGCAGGCCGTTCTCGCCATCGCGCAGGCAATCCGAGACGCCGACCGCGTGGCAGGAGACCACCGCGAGCCCGGCCGCCATGGCTTCCAGGATCGTGTTGGAGAAGCCTTCCGCATAGGTCGGCGAGACGAACACGTCGGCCCGGCGATAGAGGTCCGGCACGTGGCCGTACTCGGCATAGCCGGTGAAGGCGATGTCCCGCGGCGAGAAGGCGAGGTCCGCGGCCAGCGCCTGGGCCGGCTCCACGTCCGGCCCGATCCCCGAGATCGTCGCGGCGAAGGGCGTGCCCTGCGCGCGCAGGATCGCCAGGGCGTTGATGAAGTCGAGCACGCCTTTCCGGCGGTCGACCCGGCCGTGATAGAACAGCCGCACCGGGCCGGCATGCGGCGCCGGCAGGCCGTCGGGCGTCCCTTGCGCGAACCTTTCGGTGTCGACCGCGCCGGGCACGATCGTGAACCGGGCCGGATCGGAGCCGAGACGCTCGCAGACCTCGTCCACGAAGGACGCGCCGCCGATCAGCAGGGCGTTGGCGTGGGCCAGGACCTCGCACATGGCGACCCGATGGGTCTCGCAGCAGGACCCGACCCAGTGGCCGTCGCCGCCCTGGATCGAGACCACGCTCGGCACCCCGAGTTTTCGGGCGGCGAGCAGGACCGCCCAGCCGGTGGGATAGCCGTACTGCGCGTGCAGCACATCGAACGGCTTGTCCGCGTGCTCCCGCTCGATCGCCTCGACCATGGTGGCGATGTCGCGTTCGAAATCGCCCGAACTCTGCTCGCCGAGCTGCTCCAGGCCGATCACCCGCACCCCCGGAACGGGCGGCGGCGGGCCGCCGCCATAGACGCGGGTCCCGAAGGCATCGCCCCGGTACTGCGAGATCATCGTCACGTCGTGGCCGGCCCCGACCAACTCGCGCAGCAGGTTTTGGGCGTAGACGCTCATGCCCGATATCGCCGGGAAGTAGCGGCGGCTGAGGAAGAGGATTCTCATCGGGCGACACCGGACAGGACGCGCGGGCCAGCGATGGCACGCGCCCTCCCTCCCCCCTCTGCGGGGGAGGGTACCCTGCGCAGCAGGGGGGGAGAGGGGCGGCGCGACAGTGCAGGTTTTCGCGCCGGTCGCGACCTTTCCGGAAACCGCGCTCCCCTCTCCCGACCCGCTTCGCGGGCCACCCTCCCCCGCAGAGGGGGGAGGGAGAGCGCTTGTCTCCGACCATTCACGCCATCCATCGACGATGGATCAATATGGTGCTGCTCAAGAGCGGAGATCGATCTCCCATCCTGGACCAACAGGGCTGCCATCCTCACTGCCATTGCCGCCGCGTCTCCTGCTCGCCGGCGAGTTCCGGACCCGGACGGCGGCAGCCGCGCAGGTAATCGAGCGCCTGCGGGATCATCACGTCGGCCCGGTGGCTCTCCCGGGACAGCTCGACGCAGACCAGCTTGCCGAAGCCGATCTCCTCGAGCGCATCGAGCACCCCCGGCACGTCCATATCGCCCTCGCCGAAAGGCAGGTGGATGTGGCTGCCGCGCTTCATGTCCTCGATCGCCACGGTGCCGATCCGGTCTGAAAATTCCCGCACAGCCTCGGCCGGATCGCGCTCGCCGGTGACCAGGCAGTGACCGGTGTCGAGGGCGAGCTTCAGCCCGGGAACAGCCAGCGCCGCGTAATCGTCCAGGGTCTCGATCAGCATGCCGGGCTCGGGCTCCAGGCACGGCACAACGCCGGCCTGCGTGGCGAAGGCCGCGACCTCGTGCAGCCCGTCGGCCAGCCAGCGGCGGGCTTCGTCGTGGTCGACGCCGGGCTTCGGCACCCCGGCCCAGAACGACACCGCTTCGGCCGACAGCATCGCGCCGATCTCGACGGCGCGCTTGAGGAAGCCGACCCGGCGGGCGCGCCCGGCGGCATCGGCTGTGACCAAGGTCGGCTCATGCTTGGCATTGGGGTCGAGCAGGAAGCGGGCGCCGGTCTCGATGACGCAGGCCAGCTCCAGCTTCTCCAGCAGGCTCGCCACCCGGCCGGCCTCCGCAGCCCAGGTTTCGGCGAACGGGTCGAGATGGTGAATGTCGAGGGTCAGGGCGACGCCGTCGTAGCCCGCCGCCTTGATCAGATGGAGCGCGTCGTCGAGGCGGTGGTTGGCCGCGCCGTTGGTGTTGTACGCGAAGCGAAGCGTCACGCCGCCCTCCCCTGTTTCTGGGCGAGCCGGAACGGCGCGTGGTGCGATTCCGGCTCGCGGTAGAGCGGATAGTGCCGTCCGACGATCTGCTCGGCGAGCACCGTGTCGAACAACGGCTGGCCACCGAACCGCTCCAGGGCTTCCGGGGTGAGGCGCACCGGCCGCAGGGTCTCGCTCTCGGTGCCGAAGCGGATCAGCGGGTGGTCGCGCTCGATGAGCTTGCGCGTGTTGCGCTCGCCGATCCGGTAGTAGCTCATGGTCTCGACTTCGAGCCCCGGCACGATCGCCTTGACCACCCCGACGCCGCCGCCCGGCGGTGAACAATCGACGTAGAGCAGGTCGAACCCGGCCTCGGTGAGCCGGTCGCAGGCGATCCGGCCCCGGGCATGCCCGTCCGGGGCATCGGCGGACGGCAGTTCCGAAAACCGCTTGGTGCTCCGCTCGCTGTACACGGTGTCGGCGAGCACGCCCCGGAGGTCGGCGGCCGGCATCTCGATCCAGGCGAGCATGGCCTGAAGGGCGCGGCTCTCCTCGAGATCCAGGCTCGGCAGCGCCTTCTGGATGAACGCGTCGACATAGCCCGGCGGTGTCACCGTGGCGGCGAGGTCGAGCGGCCCGTGCCCGAACGTCTTGCGCACCCGGGCCGCCTGAAATTCGAGCAGCGCCTTGCGCAGGGCCCGCTCCCGGTCCGGATCGCAGGCTTCGCCGCAGGCCGAGAGGGCGATCGGCGCCGGCGCACGGGCGGGATCCTCGTCGTAGCCGACGACGTAGAGGTTGGTCAGGCCGAACTGGTCGGTGGCGAATTTCGGCAGCGCGCGGATGCCCAGGTCCTTCAGCCAGGCCAGCATCGCGGCGTTCTCCGGGCCGATCCCGTCGAGGTCGAGCATCACGCCCTGGTCGAGGGCGCGGAACAGCAGGCCGTTGCCGTCGCGCTGGAGCAGTTCGAGCACGCCGTGGCCCAGCGCGAAGGGCACGTCCGGCCCGGCGCCCAGGCCGTTGGTGATCAGGTTGGTGAAGGGCTTGTAGCCCTCGGACAGCTCGAAATAATCGGTGGCGGCCACATCGAGTGGCATCAGCACGATCTCGCCGGTCCGGTGCCGGACGGTCGGCGTCCATTCGAGCACCGTGTCGCGGCCGACCGACGACCCCGCCGGCAGGCACAGGGTGAGCGGGTCGGCGACTGAGTTGGCCCCGTAGACCCGTACGAGATCGGCGTAGCTGGCCCGCTCCTTGGCCCGCGGTAGCACCGCCAGCGAGGGCATCAGATTCTCGGCGATCTCCGCCACGGCGCCGATCAGCGCCTCGTCGTCGGTGGCGCCGTAGCCGATGCCCGACGGCATGGCGCCGACGAAGAACGGATCGTCGAGGAACAGGGCCACGAACCAGACCGGTATGCCGGTGCGATCCAGCGGCGCCAGGGGGAAGCCGACGATCCGCCCCTCCGGCAGCACGTCGAGATAGGCCCGAACGGGATCGGGCAGCGTCTCCGGCAGCCCCTCGATCCGGCGCTTGGCGCCGAACCGATAGGGGCGCGGCGCCTTGATCCGCTCGTGGCGGGCGCGGTCGTCCTGGTCGTGGCTGAGATCAGTGTCGGTCAAGTCGTATTCCCGTCTGCCTTGAACCGTGCGCCGAGGCCTGTCCCATCCCTCCCCCTCATCCTGAGGTGCCGAAGCGCAGCGGAGGCCTCGAAGGAGGCTTCCAGCCGGCCGCGCGATCCCTGGAGGGCTCCTTCGAGGCCCGCTGGCGCGGGCGCCTCAGGATGAGGGTGGGGGTGGGACGTCCCGGAGTTTGGTTCCGTGTCTGGCTATCCTGTCCTGACGCCGCTACCCGTGCCCGTAGGCGCGGGCGACGAGTCGCATCGTGTGGAGGTCTCGCGAGGCCGAATAGGCCGCCCGTTCCTCGGGCCGGCGCAAGGCCGAGCCGAAGGCGCGGACCTGCTCGGTGAAGGGCGAGCTGTCGGTGTCGAAGGCCAGCGGCTCCGCGCGTCCGCTCGCACCGTCGGTGAAGGTCAGGGACCCGCCCGCCGTCTGGCCCATCGTGTCGATAGCCGTGAGCTGGCCCTTCGTGCCGACCACCTCCAGGCGGCGGCGCGGCAGGGCGTCGGGGCAATTGTAGGCGACGTGCAGGCTCGCCAGGGCGCCGCCGGCGGTGCGGCCGATCAGCAGGGCGCCGTCATCGACGGCGTAATCCTGGGCGCGGCTCTGAGTCAGGGCGGCGATGTCGGCGATCGGCTCGCCGAGCAGAAAGTCCACGAGATCGAGGCCGTGGGGGGCGAGGTCCATGAGGGCGCCGCCGCCGGCCTGCGCGGCGTCGATCCGCCAGTTCGGCTGACCGGCCTCGGACCAGTCGCGCCCGAGCCAGCAGGCGTAGACGATCCGCACCGTGGTCACGGTCCCGATCCGACCGGCCGCGACCTGGGCGCGGATCGCCCGGTGGGCCGGATGGTGCCGCTGGTCGAAGGCCGTCCCGTAGAAGACCTTTTTGGACTCGACCGCCTGCGTGATCGCCTCGGCGTCCCTGAGCGTCGCCGCCATCGGCTTCTCGCACAGGATCGCCTTGCCGGCGGCTGCGAGCGCCTCGACGGCACCCCGGTGGAGGTGGTTCGGCGTCGCCACGTAGACCGCCTCGACCTCGGGCTCGGCGAGGAGACCGGCGAGGTCGGCATGGGCGCGGGCGCCTTCGCGCTCGGCCGCAGCGCGGCTTTCCGGGTTGGGATCGCTGACCGCGACGAGCCGGTGCCCCGCGGCCCGGATGCCCGGGGCCATGTAGTCGCGGGCGACCCAGCCGTAGCCGACGATGCCCCAGCCGACGGCGTCCATCACCAGCGCTCCGGCAGGTCGACGAATTCCCGGGCGCGGACCCGCTGCGTCTCGGCACCGTCGATGCGGCCGTCGAAGGTGATCTGCTCGGGAGCCGACGTCTGCATCGGGTAGGTGGCCCGGGGCGCGTATTCCTCTCGGTAGCGGTCGGAGGGCCAGTGGATCGCGTGGCCGTCGCCCTCGGGCCGGTAGAGCGGGTTGAGCCGCATGACGGTCCCGGCCTTCGGCAGGGTCAGCCCGTCCACCACCGCGCGGGGCGCCGGGCGCATGCCAGGGCCGGCCACCACCGAGAACGCCTCGCAGCTCCGTAGGGAAGCCGGCTCCTGCGGCACCGGCGCCCGGGCCTCGACCAGGGCGCGGGTCAACTCAGCATCGTCGTAGACGAGGGCGTCGGGGAACAGCTCGGCGATCTCCTCGGCGGTGACGGCGCGGCCGGCGGAGAAGCCCGGGCACTCGCGGTTGTGGATGTGGCTGAGGGCCAGCCAGCCGTCGTCACCGGCATTCTGGCGCAGGTTCTCGAGCAGGGTCGCCTTGTCGTCGAGGAAGTAGAAGGCGTCGTTGCAGACGACGAGGTCGACCGGCGCGCCGGGGATCGGCCAGTGCGGCGAGCCGGCATCGAAGCAGACGAGCTGGGGCTTGGGGCCAACGACCCAGTGGCGGGCGACCCAGAGCTTGGCGAAGACCACGTCGGCCCCGGCGGTCTTGCAGCCGCGGCGTTCGAGTTCGCGCAGGTAATGGCCGATGCCGCAGGCGAATTCGAAGACGCAGCGCGGCTCGTTCCAGTGCGCTTCCAGCAGGGTCAGGCCGGCCAGGAAGGTCGGGTCGGTCCAGCGATGCAGGAAGTAGTCGCCGACCCGACCCCAGCCGAGCTTGTCCACCGCGTCGCGCAGTGTCGCGTGGCGACGGTCCTTGATGAGCTGGATGATCCCGGCCGGGTCGGCCGGGGGGCCGTTCCACCAATCGTCCTGGTCGACCAGCAGGGCGGCCAGGGCCTCGTCGGGCTCGCCCGCGTCGAGATGGGCCAGCACCCGCTCGATCAGGGCCTCGCGGCCGATCCGGAGGTAGGGGATGCCGTCGATGACGGGCCAGCGCGCGCCGGTGCCGGCGTCGCGCAGGGCGTGCGGCGTGTCGGGCTTCAGCGGGTTGCCGGTCTGCGGCGATCTGAGTTCGAACGGGATCATGGGCTCTCGGGACCGCCCCCGTCAGATGGGCGATTGGGTCTGACGGACAACGCGGGTTCGGTCCTAAGGGATGCGCATGTCGCGCAGGACACGGTCGTGGAAGCCCTTCACCGGTCCGGCATGGACCAGCTCCCAATCGTCGAGCACCGCTGCCATCGTGGTGGAGGCGCCGCGCAGGTGCTGGGCGATCTGCAGGACCCGGTCGACGCAATCCGCGGCGTGGAAAGCGCGGCCCTCCGCGGTGGCGTCGTCCGGCAGTACGGCGCGGGCGCGCTTGACCTCCCCGCGCAGGGGCTCGTCCAGTTCGTTCATCGCCCAGCCGGTGGTGACGGCCATGATCGGACCGAGATGGTCACCGAGCAGCATCTCGCCGGTGAAGCCGGCATCCGGCATCGCGGCATTGTGGAAGTGATGCGCCATGGCGGCGAGGAACACGGTTCCGGGATCGGCCCGGTAGAACGGGCTGAGGCAGACGCCGTAGACCGCGACGATCAGGCAATGCTCGGCGTGGTTTTCGGGCGGCTCCAGCAGGATCCGGGCGCGGCCCGGGCAGGTCACCCCCGCTCGCGGCTGCTGGGCCAGCGCCGCCACGAAGGACGGCACCGGTCCGGGCTCGCCCGGTGGGCGCGGCACGAGCCGGCTCCGCAGGCGATCCCGTAGGTCCGGATCAAGCTCGCCGGTCACGGCGTCGAAGCCCGCGACCAGCACGGCGGAGGCCGCCGCATCCGAGAGGCCCGCGGCGGCCAGGAAGGCGGCGTCGAGGTCGCAGAGCCGGGTCGCGGCCAGCGTCGTCGCGGTGATGTCGAGGGCGACATCCTCCGGCGCGGCGCCGCCGGTGAGCAGGCTCCAGCCCTGCGCGAACAGTCGCTCGGCGATCGATCCTTCGCGGCCCGCCGAATGGACGCGCTTGAGGTCGTTCATCTCGACGAAGAGTTCGCGCAGAGCGGCCGGCGCCGCCGCGTCGGACATCAGTGAACGCCGAGCCAGTCGAGGAGCATCGTTTCCTGCTTGCCGAAAGCGTGCTCCGGCCCATGGCCGTTCTTCACCATCGGAGCCTTGAAGAAGGTCGAGAGCTGATCCTGCACGCCACCGTCGCCGCGCTTGTGCGCCAAGTCGAGCACCCGGGCGATCTCGATGACCAGGGGCGCGGCCAGGATCGAGTCCTTGCAGAGGAAATTGACCTTGATCTGCATCCGCTGACCCATGAAGCCGGTGACGTCGATGTTGTCCCAGGCTTCCTTGTCGTCACCGCGCGGGCGGTAATAGTGGATGTGCACGAGGTGATCCTCGACCGGGTAGCCGAGGATCGAATCGAGCACCGTGCCCTTGGTGTTGAGCTTCGACTGGAGCGAGTTCGGGTCGTTCAGGGCGAGGCCGTCGCGGTTGCCCAGGATGTTGGTGGAGAACCAGCCGTCGACGTGGAGGGCGCGCGCCTTGAAGGCGGGAGCCAGCACCGTCTTCATCATGGTCTGGCCGGTCTTGCCGTCTTTGCCGGCCACCGGGACGTTCATCTCCGTGGCCAGGGCGAGCAGCGCCGGCACGTCCGCGGCCACGCTCGGGGTGAAGTTGGCGTAGGGAATGCCGCTCTTGATCGCCGCGTAGGCGTAGAGCATCGCGGGCGAGATCGCCTCGTCGCTGGAATCGAGCCCCTTCTCGAAGGCGTCCGGAGAGTTCAGCGTCGGGTCGGACAGATCGGGCCAGCGCTCCGTGGAGGCGAGGTTCACCACCACGACCTGGTCGAGGTTGCTCTCCTTCTGGAAGCGCCGCAGGTCGCTGGCGATGATCGAGACCGCCTCGCGGTGGCCGGCGGCGACGATGCGGTTGCTGCCGTCGATGTTCTTGCAGAACTTGGCGCTGCCGACCGCGGGCCAGGGCGTGATGCCCTTAAGCGCCTGGGCGCCGTCCTCGATGTCGTCCTTCGACAGCACGCCGTGGCCGGAGGCGGCCGAGGCGAGGTCGTCACCGTTGAGGTCCCAACCGCCGAACACGAGGTCCTTGTAGTCGGCCATGCCCGCCACGGAGAGGCCGGCGAGCGGCAGTCCGTCGAGCCGGTTCGAGCCGGATTTGATCATCTCGATGCCGGCGATGGCGGTGGTGGCGACAGCGCCACCCATGCCAACGAAGGCGACGCCGACACGGCGACCGGTCTGCATGCTCATCGGAAAATATTGTCCTTGTGGGGACGCGGGCCGCGTCTCGGAAATGAATAGTCGACCCCCCGGGGCGATATCTAACTGGCCCGAACGGCAGCCGTTCCAAGTCGAATGCGACAACTTCGCGCCTGATCGAGGCCGAGCGCGGCCTCATCGCGGCGTTAAGGCGGCCTCAAAAAGCAGGGTTAACCCTTCGTTGACCGTGCCACGCTTGAATCACGGAGCCGTCCCATTCTGGTCACGGCCGGCGCCGATAGGGCCGCCGCTTCAAGGAACCTGGCCGCCAGACGCCAGGCCGACACAAGGGACATTCTGAAAAGGACCAATGATGGGGGTTTTCCCGGAGCCGGCGCGTTGCGCCGACGACGTGAGCCGACTCGTGCCGAGCGCGAGCTTTTGTGAGACTGAAACCGTGGCGTGGCTGCCGCGGGCCGAGCGCGGGAACGAGCGCCGGTCACTTCGCCGCAGCGGCCTTCGCCGCCTCACCGGAACGCTGGCCCTGGGCTTCGTCGCCGGGTTCGGGCTGCCGCAGGCGGCCTTCGCGCCGGCCTTCTTCGCGCCATCCGCGCAGGCCCATGACCGGATCGATACCAGCCCGCGCGTGGCCCAGGCGCTCGCCGCCGAGGGCGAGATCGGCTGGACACAGGCAGGCGAGCCGGATCAGGGCCTCCGGTCCGGTTTCTCGGACGCGGCCCCGGTCGAGAGCCCGGATGCCTGGACCGGCTTGCCGATCGAGGATCAGGAGCCGGCGACCGCTGCGCTGATCCAAGACGACCTCGCGACCCTGCCGCGGGTGACCCAGGAGCAGGGCGAGGACGCCGTGCGGTTCGGCGAGCGCAGCGTGCCGCGCAAGGTGGTCGACACGATCGTGAAGGCCTCCGATGAGGCCGGCGTCGACCCGGTCTACATGATGGCTCTGGCCGACAAGGAATCGAGCTTCGACACGGACGCCAAGGCCGGGACCTCCTCGGCGCAGGGCCTGTTCCAGTTCGTCGCGCGCACCTGGCTGGAGATGATCCGCGATTACGGCGTCCGCTACGGGCTCGCCGAGGAGGCCGCCGCCGTGAAGGGCCGCGGCTCCGCGATCACCGTGGCCGGCACCATGCGCGCCCGCGTCCTCGGCCTGCGCAACGATCCCCGCGTGGCCGCCCTGATGGCGGCCGAGCTGATCAAGCGCGACCGTGAGCGGATCGAGGCGAAGGTCGGGCGGGCGCTCACCACCACCGAGCTGTACCTCGCCCATTTCCTCGGCACCGCCAGCGCCGGACGCTTCCTGTCGCTGTCCTCCGAGAAGCCCGACGAGGTAGCCGGACGCGAGTTCCGCAGCGCCGCCCGGGCCAATCGCAGCCTGTTCACCGAGAAAAGTGGCGGCAAGCGCCGCAGCCTGACGGTGGCGGAGCTGCACGGGCGGATCGACGACATGATCGACCGCCGCCTGACCCGTTACCAGGGCGTCGCCGCGGTGGCGGGGGCTGCCGACAAGGCGCCCGCCCCGACCGAGACCGCAGCCAATGAAGCCGGACCGGCGCCGGACAACCGTCGCATCGAGGTGACGGAGGCGCTGCCTCCGGACGGGGTCTGATCCTCTCCGACGTCAATGCCCGCCTGCCGGAGCGCCGCCGCCGAGCTTGACCGATTTCAGGCTCAGCGCGAGCGGCACCGCGCAGGCGGCGACGAGGCCCAGGACCCAGAACACGTCGATATAGGCCCAGTAGGCCACCTCGGTCTGGAGCACGCTACCGATCCAGGCGGTCGCCTGGCCCTGGGCGTCGACGCCGGCATAGCCGTGCTCGGAGAAGTACTGCGTCGCCTGCCGCATGGTCTCCTGGTAGGCGGGCGCCGCCGGGTTGACGCTCTCGACCAGGCGGCTCTGATGGAACTGACTGCGATAGGCCAGGATGTTCTGGGCGAGCGAGACGCCCATCGAGCCGCCGACGTTGCGGGCGACGTTGATCAGCGCCGAGGCCTGGTCGGTCTGGTCCTTGCGCAGCCCCTCGTAGGAGGCCGAGGTGATCGACAGGAACACCATCGGCAGGCCGATGCCGATATAGACCCGCGACCACGCGAAGAACGCGAAGGTGGTCGTGCCGTTGATCCGGGTCAGGTCGTACATCCCGAGCGCCACGATGGTCATGCCGGCGGCGATCAGCCATTTCGGCTGCACGTAGGCCGAGGCGCGGCCGGTGAGGAACATCATCACCACCGTGACCATGCCGCCCGGGCCGAGCACGAGGCCCGACAGGGTGGCGGTGTAGCCGTAATATTCCTGCGTGATCTGCGGGATGAACTGCGTGGTGGAGATCAGGATCGCCCCGGTGAACATCATCACCAGGAAGCAGGAGCCGAACTGGCGGTTGCCGATCAGGCGCAGGTCGACCGCCGGGTTCTTCTTGTTCAGCAGCCAAGGGATCATGGCGATGAACGAGACCACCATCAGCACGCCCGATACGTTCATCAGGGTCGAGGTGCCGAACCAGTCCTTCCGCTGGCCCTCGTCGAGGATGACCTCCAGCGAGCCGAGGAACAGCGCGACCAGCAGGAAGCCGATCACGTCGAACCGGATGCCCTTGCGCACCAGGGCGCGGCGCTCCTTCTTGGCCGCCTCGCTGTCCTCGATCAGCCAGTACATCAGCCCGAGGGCGATCACGCCGATCGGGCCGTTGATCAGGAAGCACCAGTGCCAGGAGGCGTTGTCCGACAGCCAGCCGCCGAGCGTCGGGCCGATCACCGGCGCGACCACGATGGCGACGCCGTAGAGCGCGAAGGCCTGCCCCCGCTTCTCGGGCGGAAACGAATCCGCCAGGATCGACTGCGCCAGGGGCGCCATGCCGCCGCCGCCGAGACCCTGCAGCACCCGGAACAGCAGCAGCGATTCGAGGCTCCATGCGAAGCCGCACAGGATCGACGCGATGGTGAACAGGCCCACCGACCACATGAAGAACGCCTTGCGGCCGTAGCGCTTGGCCAGAAAGCTCGACGCGGTCAGCGTGATGGCGTTGGCCACCAGGTAGCTGGTCACCACCCAGGCGGCCTCGTCGGGCCCGACCGCGAGGCCGCCGGAGATGTAGCGCAGGGCGACGTTGGCGATTGTGGTGTCGAGCACCTCCATGAAGGTCGCCAGCGCCACCACGCCGGCGATCAGCCACGGGTTGTGGCCGCCGGGCGCCTTGGCGACAGACGATTTGCCGGTGGAGGACCGGCCGGTGCCGGCCATCGCGGTCACCGCACCGTGACGGTGGGCACGATCGACATGCCGGGACCGATCGCGACATCCGTCGGCCAGTCCTTGACCACGATCTTCACCGGGATGCGCTGCGTGACCTTCACGTAGTTGCCGGTGGCGTTCTGCGCCGGCAGCAGGCTGAAGGCGGTGCCCGAGCCCGGCTGCACCGAGGCCACCGTGCCGTGGATCTTACGGTCCGGATAGGCGTCGATGCTGATGTCGACGGGCTGCCCCGGCCGCATGTCGGTGATCTGGGTCTCCTTGTAGTTCGCCGTCACCCAGATGTCGTCCGGCACGAACATCGACAGGCTCTGGCCGGCCTGCGCGAACGCCCCGATGCCGCCCGTCAGCCGCACGACGCGCCCGGGCTGCACGGCCTGGATCGTGGTGTAGCCGAGGTTCAGCTCGGCCTGCTCGACCTGCGCCTTGTCGCGGGCCATCTGCGCCTGGGTCGAGGCCTTCTGGGCCTCGAGCGAGCCGATCTGCTTCTGCGCCGCAACGAGGCTGGCATTGGCGCTCTGCACCGAAGCCTGGCGCTGCTGCAGCGTCGAGGTGGCCGACTGGGATTGCTGGACCGAGCCGGAGCCGCGCTCCGCGAGATCCTTGTAGCGGGCCGCATCCTCCTGGGCGAACTTCAGCGCCGCTTCGGCAGTGGCGATCTGGGCCTTGGACACGTCGATATTGGCGTACTGGGCCTGGATCTGGGCGTCGATATTCTTGATCGCGGCCTCGTCGGCCACGACCTGCGCCTTGGCCTGTTCGAGGGCGATCCGATAGTCGCGCTGGTCGATCTGGAACAGCATCTGCCCGGCATCGACATGCTGGTTGTCGGTGACCGGCACCTCGACCAAGTAGCCGCCGACCTTCGGCTGGACCGCGATGCTGCGCGCATCGACGAACGCGTCGTCGGTGCTCTCGTAGGGGTGCATGTACAGCAGCCAGTAGAAGAACACGCCGACGCAGAGGGCTGCCACCGCGAGGCCCCCGAACAGGAACGCCCAGGGGTGGCGGCGCAGGATATTCGGGCGCTTCTCCTCGTCCTCCGGCTCGCTGTCGTCCTGGGCCTCATCGTCCGGGGCGCTCTGGCCTTCGCCCTCTTGGGCCGGCTTGCGCGCGGTCTCGCCCTCCGGGCGGGAGTCGTTGCGGCCGAGATCCAGAATGTCGCGATCGGGCGCCTCGGGCCGGCCCTCGGCCGGCAGCGGACGTGACGCGGGGTCGGCGGCCTGCCGCTGATCGTCAAACATGGCGTCTCATCACCACCGGATGGGCCGGCCGCCCTGCGGCGGCCGGGCTGTACTCATGCCCGCCTCGGTCAGCAAAAGTCGCCGGCCGCACCAAGGTTCCGCCCGAGACACGGGCGTGTTCAGGAACGCTTGTCGCAGTGCAGCGTTCTGCGGGCGAAAGGGCCGGGCACGCGCCCGGCGCGTTTCGGAGTTCCGCCATGACCAGCACCCCGTCCCCGACACCGCAGGGCTCAGGCTTCGGTTCGACCGCGACGTCGCCCTCCGGCATCCCGCTCACCGGAGCCGCCCGCCTCGACGCGATGAGCGCGTCCCTCGCCCGCAACTGGTGGCTCATCGCCCTGCGCGGCGTGATCGCGATCCTATTCGGCATCGTCGCCTTCGCGGCGCCGGAGGCCTTCGTGCTGTCGCTGGTTTTCTTGTTTGCCGCCTACACGCTGGTCGACGGCATCTTCGCCATCGTCGGCGCGGTGCGGGCCGCGCAGCGGCACGAGCGCTGGGGCTTCCTGCTTCTCGAAGGCATCGTCGACATCATCGTCGCCGTCGCCGCCGTGCTGGTGCCGGGGGCCGCGGTCTGGGCGTTCGTGCTGCTGCTCGCCGCCTGGGCGCTCGTGACCGGCGGCCTGATGATCGCCGCCGCCTTCCGGCTGCACCTCCATTACGGGCGCTGGTGGCTCGGGCTCGGCGGCCTGGTCTCGATCCTGTTCGGCATCGCGCTGATCCTGGAGCCGGGCATGTCCGCCCTGGTCCTGACCTGGTGGATCGGCGCCTACAGCTTCGCGTTCGGCGTGCTCCTGCTCATCCTTGCCTTCCAGCTGCGCAGCCGGCACGGGGCCGCAGGAGCCGTGTGACCGGGCGGTAGGCTCGGCTGCGTGGCCCACATCCCACGGTCGAGCTCCGAGACCGGCGTCATCCCTTTGTCGGTGGGACTTGCAGCCGAATGAGGCTTAGAACCTGCCGTCGACCGGAGAGGCCGGTCCCGGAACACGCATCGCGATGACGCCAGACGCGCCGGAGCGCGCCCCGACTGATCAGGGTCCCGGGTCCGACACGCCGGACCCGCGCAAAGCGGCCCGCGAGGCCGGACGCGCCGCCCGCGATCTTTTCCGCCATCTGTGGATCCTGGTCGCCGCCGCCGGCCGCAGCCTCCTGCGCCTCGGGCAGTCGGCATCCGGGCGCGTCGCCGGATTCCTCGCGCGCAGACGCGACAACAGGCAGCCCGTCGCGGCCGATCGGCCCGCGGGAGCGGACGCGGCGGTGCGCGCGCCTGTCGGAGCCGGGCGATTCGGCCGCCTGCGACGCCGGCCCGCGCTGCTCGCTGTCGGCGCCGCGATCCTGCTGCCGGTCCTGGTGCTGGCGATTTACCTGCTCGCCGCCCTCCTGACCCTGCCGCCGCTCGGCGGGGCCGTCGTCGATACCGGCCAGCGGGCGATCACCGTCGAGGCCGATGACGGGCGGGTCTTCGCCACCCGGGGCAGCTTCCGCGGCCAGAAGCTCACCGCCGCCGACATGCCCCCGAACCTCGCCAAGGCCATCGTCGCGATCGAGGACCGGCGCTTCTATAGCCACTGGGGCATCGACCTGCGCGGCCTCGCCCGCGCTGCCTGGCGCAACGCTCTCGGCGGCGGCGTGCGCGAGGGCGGCTCGACGATCACGCAGCAATATGTCCGCCTGACCTCCCTCAACCAGGAGAAGACGCTCTGGCGCAAGGTCCAGGAAGCGTTCCTGGCGCTCAGGGTCGAGACCACGATGAGCAAGGACGAGATCCTGCTCGGCTATCTCGACGCCGCCTATTTCGGCGCCGGCGCCTACGGTGCGGACGCGGCGGCCCGGCGCTATTTCGGCAAGCCCGCCAAGGCCCTGACCCTGCCCGAGGCCGCCATGCTGGCCGGGCTGGTGCGGGCGCCCTCGCAGCTCGCCCCGACCCGCAACCTCGGCGGCGCCAAGGAGCGGGCCGACGTGGTGCTGCAGGCCATGGTCGAGACCGGCGCGATCACGCAAGCCGAGGCCGACGCGGCCCGCAAGCAGTGCGTGACCCTGAAGTCGCCGCCCGAGGCGCCGCCCGGCACCAACTACTTCCTCGACATGATCGCCGGCGACGTGAAGCGGCTCGCCGGCACCGACGGCGACATGACCGTGCGCTCGACCCTCAACCTCGACCTGCAGAGCCTCGCCGAGGGCGTGGTCGCCCGCCGCCTCGACAAGGACGGGGCCAAGCGCAAGGTCGGCCAGGCCGCCATGGTGGTGCTGTCGAAGGCCGGCGCGATCCTCGCGATGGTGGGCGGGCGGGATTACGAGGACAGCCAGTTCAACCGGGCGGTCCAGGCCAAGCGCCAGCCGGGCTCGCTGTTCAAGCTGCTGGTCTACCTGACGGCCTACGAGCAGGGCCTCACCCCCGAGACCGTGCTGGACGATCGCCCGGTGCGGATCGGCGATTGGGAGCCCGAGAACGACGACGGGCGCTATCGCGGCCCGGTGCCGCTGCGGACCGCCTTCGCGCTCTCGATCAACACGGTGGCGGCCCAGCTCGGGCAGGATGTCGGCATCCCGGCGGTGATCGCCACCGCGCGCAAGCTGGGGATCCAGTCCGAGCTTCCGAACGTGCCGAGCCTCGTCCTCGGTTCTGGCACGGTCAGCCTGCTGGAGATGACCCGCGCCTACGGATCCGTGCTCTCCGGCCGTGTGCCGCTGGCGAGCTTCGGCATTCACGCGATCCGCGGTGCGGCCCCGCAGCCGCTCTACGTCAGGGCCGACCCGGCGCCGACCGCCCAGCTGGCGCAGGAGCCGCGCCAGATGATGCTCGACTCGCTCCAGGCGGTGGTCGAGTCGGGCACCGGCCGGGCGGCGCGGGTGCCGGGCCAGATCATCGGCGGCAAGACCGGCACCAGCCAGGATTTCCGCGATGCCTGGTTCGTCGGCATGACCCCGGATCTCGTGGTCGGGGTCTGGATCGGCAACGACGACGACAGCCCGATGAACCGGATGTTCGGCGGCGAGATGCCGGCCGGCATCTTCCACGATTTCGTCCAGCGGGCCTCCGCGCAGCTCGCCAAAGGCAAACCGCGCCCCTCGGCGGAGCGGGCCGAGCCGGCGCCGGCCGCCGCGCCGGTGCAGCCACCGACCCCGGTGGCATCCGCCGAGATCCGCGGCGTGCCCGAGGTGATCGATACCGGAACTCTGTCGCTGCGCGGGCGGACCGTGCATCTGCTCGGCGTCGCGGGCGAGCGCGGCCACCTCGCCCGCCAGCTGGCCAATTACCTGCGCCGCCGTGACGTGGTCTGCAGCGTCTCCGAGGGGGCAAATGCCCGCTGCCGGATCGAGGGCGACGACCTCGCCGCCCTGATCCTCACGGCGGGCGGCGCACGTGCCACGGAGGATGCGCCGCCGGACCTCCTCGGCGCCGAGGAGCAGGCCCGGGCCGAGCGCGTCGGGCTGTGGGGGCGGTGACGCGTTCGTACTGCGGCCGCGTCCGCAACGATCGGCACCCCGAAGCGCGACGCCGCTTACGCTTCAGGAGGCGGGCTGGCGCTGGAACTGGATACCACAATTCTTCTGGACCGAGGTTTGCTCCAGCGCCTCGATCTCTCCCTTCAGACGACTGAGCTCGGCGGTGTGCATGTTGTCGCCATCAATGAAGAACAGGGCAGGCCAGAACACGACGACTCCGACCGCCGTGACCACTTGGTCATCCGTGCGCTTCTTGTCTTGGATACCGGCGGCTTGCGAGGCCCGGACGGAGACCCGTGCCGATTCTTCGGCGATCTGCCGGCACGACAGGCTCGCATACTGGATCGGCGATACGTAGGTCGCGGCGACTTTATCCGACGACGACGCGCAAGCAGACAGGCCGCTCAAAGCCAGCAGCGCCAAGAAAAATTTCGATGACACGGAAGTCCCCCTAATTTGGGGGCAACATACGCAGGCGCCGGAGCCGCGCTATGGCTCGAAGGCAACAGTCCAAACGCTTACACCTATCGATCACGAGCTCTTTACCAGAAACATCTTTTGGATTTCATGCACACTAACGATTCATTCGATCAATAAATTCGAAAAATTAAACTTCTATATTTTTCGCTGCGGTCAAAAAATATAGGTCCATTACTAAAAAGCCCTCATCAGGATGAAGATCGGAGGCGGCTCGGCATCAGGCGTCAGACATCGGCGGACTTTCAAGGGCGGCCGCCGCGTCTCTGCTGAAGGACGATACAGGCAGGTGAGGCGGCGCCTGAAAACGCCCCGAACAATCACCTCGATCGCATCGCGGTGCCGGGCATTCCCGATCACGGCTTGCCGCATCCTGAAGCTCAGTCGAGCTTAGCCAGGGTCAACGGGTCGGGCTCACCGCCAAAGTACGTCGCCAGCGCCTCAGCGAAGCCCGGCTCCTCCGGGGCGGCACGCGCGAACAGGGTCATGCTGGAGCGGAATTTCACGTCGTCGGGCGAGCCGAAGATCGCGTGCGCCGAGCGCCCGGTGACGCCGTTCACCGCCGCCGTGCAGGCGCGCAGGCGCGCGCCGAGCACCGGATGGGCGCAATAGGCCTGGGCCTCGCCGAGGGAACCGATCGCGTAACGCTGGGCCATCGGGCTCGCACCCAGGCCGGCGATCTGCGGGAAGACGAACCACATCCAGTGGCTCCGCTTCTCCCCGGCCTGCAACTCGGCCAGCGCCCGTTCGTAGACGCCCTCCTGGGCCGCGACGAAACGGTCGAGATGATACGGTTCGGCCATGATCGCGCTCCGGTCTGCACGGCATCAACCCGATCGCGGGCATCCGGATGCGTGGCCGGCGCGCCGTCGGAGAATAGGGAGGGATCCATCGATGCTCGAAAGGCTCCTCGGCTTCATGATCGCGAACCCGGCGACGGGCCACGCCCTCACGGCCGGGCGCGACGATCCGTCGACGCCCCCGGCCATGGCGGAGGCGATCTGCGCCGGCATCGCGCAGGCCGAATTGCTGGTCCACTCCCGAGCGGCGCACCTCCTGGCCGTCGAGCGTGCCGACGCGGCCGGCCGCTACCTCCGGGCCTTCCTCGATCGCATCGAGGCCGCCGGCGCCTGACGATCCGGGGGCCGGCAGGCGCGCGTCGCTGAGGAGAATATTCTAGTGGCAGGCAATGCCGGCATCGGCGGGCGACATGCCGCGTGCCAGCCGGCGCCCGACATGGAACAGAACCTTCTCGATCAGCGCGACGGTCATCGGATCACCATCGTGCTGGGCGAGGTGATAGGCGACGAGCAGGTTGTCGCTGATGTCGCCGAGCAAATCCGCGGAATCGCTGTGGATGTCCACGGATTGCGGCTCTGGGTCGACCGCGGTTTCGCCGACCGGCTGGTCGCGTGCCGCCTGCGAGACTTCGATGACCTGGCGTGCCGAATCGGTCATCGCCCGCATCTCCGCCAGCAATTCCAGGCCCTTGGCGTCTTCGGGCGTGTCGTTACGCATAGTCCGGTCCCCCAACCGGCACCAAACTGCACCTACAGGTTGCGGTCCGTCAACCGTCGACCTGCGCATCTTCGAGGCAGAAGGCGTCCGAAGCACAATTGTCGCAGGGTTATGCTGAAAATATTTCGATAGATAAAGTATTAAAGACGAATACTATACAATCTCAGGATGCAGAAACAAGCGACGCCACGTCCCGCCGGATCGCACGACATTCGCCGCTGAACGCAAGAACGCCCCCGCGAAGACATTCGCGAGGGCGTCGGCATTTTCCGTACGCGCGAGGAGCGCTGACGAAACGTTACTTGATCAGGGCGAGCAGCGCCTTGCCGGCCTTGGAGTTCAGCTCCTTGGCGTCGAGGGTGCCGTCACCGTCCGGATCGGCAGCCTTGAAGCGCGCGTCGACCGCAGCGAGGTACTCTTTCTTGTCGACGGTGCCGTCGTTGTCCGGATCGGCCTGCTTCAGGCCGGCCTTGCTCAGACGGCCCTTCAGCTCCTTGGCATCGAGGGTGCCGTCGGAATCCTTCTCGAGGCGATCGAACGTCGCCGACGCGACAGCCTCGACTTCCTTGAGGTCGACGGTGCCGTCGTTGTCGGTGTCGATCATCTTGACGGCGCTGGCGCCGCTCACCGGCTTGGCCAGGGCGGCGGGGACGGCGAGACCGGTGACGGCGAACGCGACCACCGCGAAACCACTGATGAAACGACGTGTCATTGCCAAATGCTCCCGAAACATGATGCGCGATCTTCCTAGTCGCGCTCCGGCTTTGCCGCAAGTGCGAAATTGGCCGCGCAACGCACCCGTCCGGAAGGTCGAGATGTGAAAAAGGGGCCGGCGCATGCCGACCCCTCTCAACATCGTCAGGTCACGCCGTATGGTCGGCAGACCAAATCAATAGCCGTAGCCACGGCGAACCGCCGGACGGTCGTCCTCGAAACGCTGGCGGCGATACATCCGGTCGTCGTCGTCGGCGCGGTCGCGATCCCGGCGATAGTCCTCGCGGCGGAAGTCGCGTTCCCGCTGGCCGCGGGAGCGCAGATCGACGCTGGGGCCGTCGGGTCCGATATCGATGCGCTGAGCCGAAGCGGGAACGACGGTCGCGAGGGAGGCGGCCAGGATGGCGCCGGCGAGCAGGGTCTTCATGGGACACTCCTTCGTGCGTTGGAGGCCCAACACAGTCTCGTGAGGATCGTTCCCGATTCGCGAAAGGCTTTTCCCGCCGCGCCGCAGGGATCTTGCCGGCCTCAGGCCAGGGTCGACAGGTCCTGAAACCAGTGCTGCGCCTGGACATAGTCCTTCACCCGCGGCGACAACGCATGCGGATTGGTGTCGTGCACCACCCAGACTTGCACCGCGTCGTCGACGACGATCTCGTGGATGCGCGCGAGAAGCTTGTTCTGCTCATCCGGGTCCAGGCTCGCCTTCACCTTGTCGCAGAGGGCATCGACGTCCGGGTTGCGGTAGTGGCTCCAGTTCACCCCGCCCGGGGCGATCTGCTTCGAATCGTAGAAGCGCAGGATCGCGTAGAACGGGTCCGAGGTGACGTAGGCGATGTTGCCGGCGGTGATGCCCTTGAGGCTCGGATCCGCCGCGCCCTGGCGCCAGGCCGTGTAGGCCACCTCCAGCTCCACCGTCTTGAACTCGACCTGGATGCCGATCTCGGCCCAGCTCTGCTGGACGAACTCGTTGATCGGCAGGGACAGCATCTGCCCGGTCCCGCCGGTGGGGATCATGATCGTGGTCTTCACCGGATTCTGCACCGAGAAGCCGGCCTCCTGCACGAGCTTGCGCGCCTGATCGACGTCGGTCTTGATCTGGAAGCTGGGCTTGCCGAACCACGGGCTCGACGTCTGCATCTGGCCGACCGCGGGTTGCGCGAGGCCGCCGAGCAACTGGACGACGCCCTCGCGGTCGATGGCGAGGTTGGCGGCCTTGCGCAGGCGCAGGTCCCGCCAGGGCGAACCCTCCAGCATCGACAGGTGATAGTTCCAGACATGCGGCGTGTCGTTGCCGACCACGCGCATGCCGGACGCCTTCAGGCGCGGCACCGCGTCGGGGGCCGGCGCCTCGATCAGGTCGACATTGCCGGACAGCAGCGCGTTCACCCGGGCGAGATCCTCGGGCACGCAGGTCAGCGTCAGCTTGGAGAGCTTCGGCACCCGCTTCGGGTTCCAGTAGCCGGCATTCGGCAGCAGTTCGAGGCGGACCCGGGGGACCAGCTGGCCCATCTTGAACGGGCCGGTGCCCGAGGGCTGGAACGCGAACTTGGCCCAGTCGCGCCCGACCGCCTCGTACTGCGCGGGCGAGGAGATCAGGAACCACAGCATCTGGTAGGGAAACAGGCTGTCGGGATTCTTGGTGGTCACCTGGACGGTCTTGGCGTCGAGCTTCCGGTAGCTCGCGACGCCCGGCAGCCGCGGGCGAACCTGGGCGGCCTGCCGCTGGTCGAAATGTGGCGCCTCCTTGTTGAGCACCTTGTCGAAGTTCCAGATCACCGCGTCGGCATCGAAGGCCGAGCCGTCATGGAACGCCACGCCCTCGCGCAGGTGAAAGATCCAGATCTTGGGATCGGCCGGATCGACCTCCCAGGCGGTGGCGAGGCCGGGGACCATCGTGCCGGGCCGGTCGGCGATATCGAGGTCCCAGGCGACCAGGGGATCGTACAGGGTCAGGCCGGTGAACTGATAGCCGCCGGCACCCCGGTCCGGCTGACCGGTGGTGAGCGGCAGGTCGGTCATCGAGATACCGTAGGTCAGGCTGCCGGCGGCCATGCCCTGCGCGCCGGCCCGTCCCGCCGTACCCAGTGCCGCCAGGGCGGCGCCCCCGGCCATGAGCGCGCGGCGTGTCGGCTTGATCAGGTCCATCATGTCTCTCGGCAGAAGGGGACGCGCCGCCCGTCAGCGCCCTCCTCCGTCGAGAAGTACCGCAGCGGACCGCATACGGTATCTTGCATGCATCGTGCCCAACGCTGCGGCAGCCGGTATTCCGACCCTCAGCCCGCCCAGACCTGTCCGGGCCTCAGGGCCAGGAACCGCTCCGGGGCGAGGCCCTGCGCGTCCAGCGCCGCCGCCAGCGCCTCGACGGGCCGCTCGATCCCCTCGTCGGTGAGCTGGAAGGTGCCCCAATGGTGGCCCAGCGCCTGCTCGGCCCCGAGGAGCACGAACGCCTCAACGGCCTCGGCCGGGTTCACGTGCTGCGCCTGCATGAACCAGCGCGGCTCGTAGGCGCCGATCGGCAGGGTCGCCAGGCGTGGCGCCCCGAACCGGGCGCGGATGTCGCGGAACAGGCCGCCGTCGCCGAAGCCGGTATCGCCCACGTGGTAATGGACGCCCTGGGCCGAGCTGATCACGAAGGCGCACCACAACGCCATGCGTCGGTCCTGAACGCCGCGGGCGGACCAGTGGTTGGCCGGCACCAAGTGGACGGTCAGCCCGTCGCCGAGATCGACCGACTCGCCCCAGTCGCGCGTCTCGACATGCATCGTGTCGTCGTAGTTGCGCAGGATCGTGTCGTTGCCGAGGGGCGCCACGATCAGCGGCTGGTGCGCCTGCCAGATCCGGGCGAGGCTCGGCCCGTCGAGATGGTCGTAGTGGTTGTGGGTGATCAGCACGACGTCGATCGGCGGCAGGTCAGCGAACGCGATCCCCGGCGGGTTGACCCGCTTGGGGCCGGCGAAGCGGACCGGGCTCGCCCGCTTGGCGAAGACCGGATCGATCAGGATGTTGCGGCCGGCGACCTGCACCAGATAGCTCGCATGCCCGATCAGCACGACGCGCAGCGATCCGCTGCGCTCCGGCGGCCGGTCGGCGGGAAACGGGCTCGGGTAGCTCTTGGGCCAGGGCTCGCGCTGCCGCTTGGCCTGCCAGCGCAGCACGTCCGGCAGGGACTTGTCGGTGGCCTGGTCCGGCAGGAAGAACCGCAGCCCGTCGAAATGGTCGGATTTCGGCCCGCGATAATACGGGTTCTTGCCTCGCCGGTGGGCGGCATAGCCGACGCCGCCGAGCGTCATGACCGTGGCCGCACTCGCGACCGTGAGCAGGCTGCGCCGTTTCATGGTTGGGAGATGGCCGGCAAGGGGCCGTGGTCAAGCTCCCCCGGCCGCGACGGGGAGCCTCAGGGCCGTCCTTGCCTCACTCCACGGCCTCGGCGGCGAGCGACAGGCGCGCGCGGAACACCACCTTGCCGACCGCGTCGCGCACGCAGGCGACGTAATCCTGGCGCTCGACATCGGGCAGCATGTCGCGGGCGATCGCCGACATGATCCGGGTCACCTTGGCGCGCGCGGCCGGCAGGTCCGGCAGGTCGAAGCCGACCTCGTCGCGGACCGGCTGGGAACCGTCATGGAGATCGATGAAGTAGCGGGGCATCGGCGCGCAGCGTCTCGAGGGAGGTAATTCTCCAATAGGAGTGCGCAAATTGTGGTTAATGATGCGTTAATCGTCTCGAATAGTCGTCTATAGCTGTCCTACAAATCAGGAGCGCCAGCGCAGTTCGCGCTGTTCCAGAGGGTTCACGAACGCGCGAGCGGCCCGGGCCGATTCCAGGGCCTCGCGCTTGAGCCGGAAATACCATTGCGAGGGCAGATCGCCCTGGCCGAACAGCACCATGGTCGGCTTGCGGTCGAGGCCGTCCTGCGCGTGCTGGAGCACCTGCTGGTCCTGGGTCAGGAACTGCCGCATCAGGGGGCGGGCGATCGGCTTGAGCAGGTTCAGCGCCGGCATGCTCCAGTAGAGGGCATTGGTGAGCAGCGTGCGGTCCGGCGTGAGCGGCGTCGCGAAGGTGTAGTTGGCCACGCGCTTCTCGCCGGCGCGGATGCGCTCCAGGCGCACGCCGGGCAGGCGGAACTCGATCTCGACCTCGGGCACGCCGCCGAGCAGGCGGTAGACCGGCGAACTCGTCGTGGTGGCGTGGCTGGTCATGACGAAGCCGTGCGGCACCGGCTGAAACGTCTTCACCTTCTCGCGCAGCTGCTTCGAGGGGCGGAACCACCAGCTGTCATGCACGAAGGCGACGTGCCCGGGATCGACCAGGCTCAGGGTGGTGAGATCGTAGGAGGCCTCGACCACGAGTTCGACGACGAGAGAGCCGGCCGGCTCGAAATCAAGCTCCGGCACCGCGGGCACCGCACCGGCCGCGGGGCCGAGATGCGGGTTCACCCACAGGAACCCGGCGCTCTCCTGAACGGGGAAGCGCTGGACTTGGATGCGGGAGAAATCCGCGGCGTCATGCTCGGACAGCGTCGGCACGTCGCGGCAGCGCCCGTCCGTGCCGAAGCGCCAGCCGTGGAACGGGCACATCAGCGTGTGGCCGTCGAAGCGCCCCTTCGACAGGGCCATGCCGCGATGCGGACAGCGGTCGCGCAGCGCGAACGGGGTGCCGTCCGGGGCGCGGCCCAGCACGATCTGCTCGCCGTTCAGCTCCACGGCGCGAAGCCCGGTGCGGCCGAGGCTGCGGGACTGGCCGACGCAGTACCACGCATTGCCGAGCGGCTGACGCATGGCCTCGGGATCGAGGGCAGCGTCCTCGGGCGGACGCGGCAGGGACGTGACGGGCGCGTTCAAAGGGGGTTCGGGCTGACCTCGGTGCGCCCGTCATACGCCCGGCAGCCGGAGCGGGAAAGCACGGGTGCGGGCACGGGCACAGGGAGGACAAACGGGCGCAGCTGCGGGGCTTCACAAGCGGGCAGGAGCCACCTACCTTCGCTTCACCCGCAACGAACGAAAGGAGGTGATCCAGTGTCTCATTGTCATCAGCCGTCAGTCTCGGCTTACCGGACCTGGACCGTCGCCTCCGGCGCGTCGATCTAAGACGCGTCTGAGCCCCGATTTCGGGACAGTTCCGCCGGACATGACGGTTCGGCAATGGAAGGGCCACCCTCACGGGTGGCCCTTCGGCTTTTCAACGTCGGAATTTTCAGCGCTTCGGAGCCTGGAACAGCGGCTGGGCCAGGGCTTCGGTCCGCGCCCGCCACAGGTCGCGCTCCTCGTGCAGGGCATCGCGCTCGGCCGCGATGGCGTGGCGCTCGACCCGCAGCGCGTCGCGCTCGGCGATGGCCCGGTCGCGCTCGATGCGCATGTGCTCGCGCTCCTGGCGGAACCGCTCGCGCTCGCTCCGGAATTCCTCGCGCTCGGCGCGGACCTCTTCCTGCTCGGCGCGCAGATCCTCGATCGAGCCGATCTCCTCGCGGATATGCTCGCGGAGCGCCCGCATCTCCTCGGCCAGGATCGCCTGCAGCTCGTCCTGACGCTCGGCCTCCAGCCGCAGCTTGGCCTTGAGCATCATGTTCTCGGCCATCAGCTCGGACACGTCCGCATCCTCCGCGGCCGCGCCGACGCCGTCGGGCTGAGCCACCAGCCGGGGCGACCAGGCCGCCTCGGCACCGCGCGGCGCCTTGGTCTCCGACTTGGCTTCTTCCAGAGCCTCGTCCGGCCGGTCGTGGCCGCGTAGCTCGGCCGGGCTGTGGGTCTTCATCGTCGCGAGCCAGTCCCGCAGGGGACCGGGGGCGATGCGGCTGCCGGTCTCGTGCGGCGGGAAGGTGCGGGCGGGTTCCGACATCGGCGGTCGTCCTGAACGGGTGCTGCCCGATCAGAGTCCCAACATGCTTAACGATCCGTAAAAGTTAATGGGCGGCTTCAACCCTGAGGTGGTCCGCGGCCGAGAAGACGGAAAATTGACTTTTCCGGCCGCCGCCGCTACCTCCCGCGCTTCCGATCCGTAGCAGATCGTCACGACACGAAGCCGACCGGCCCATGAGGCCGGAGGTCAACGCCCGACAGCGCGTCCGCGCCCTCGGGCGCGATCTGTGTTGGGCCGATCCGCTTCGCCGGGATCCGCCGGTCGAGGCTTTCGCATGACCCAAGACGCCGTGACCCGAGACGCCGTGACCCGAGTCGCCGCGACTCAAGCCGCGCTGAACATCGCGGACGCGATCAACGAGACCTGCCCCTGGTCGGGCAAGCCGATCTCGGCCGACTCGCTGACGCTCTATAACGGCGCCGTGGTCGGCTTCTGCAACCCGGGGTGCCGGGACAAGTTCGCGAGCGCCGTGCGCAGCTTCGAGGCCGCCCTCCAGGCGCGCCGCGTCGAGCGCGCCGGGCTCGAACAGTAAGCGCGGGTCCGAAAACCATGTTCGAAGGCCTGTCCGACCGCCTCTCCGGCATCCTCTCGGGGCTCACCCGCCGGGGCGCCCTGACCGAAGCCGACGTCACCGCGGCGATGCGCGAGGTCCGCCGCGCCCTGCTGGAAGCCGACGTGGCCCTGGAGGTCGTGCGCGGCTTCACCGACCGGGTGAAGGAGAAGGCGGTCGGCGCCGTCGTGCTCAAGTCGGTCACCCCCGGCCAGATGGTCGTCAAGATCGTCAACGACGAGCTGGTGGCGATGCTCGGCACGGATGCCGAGGTGATCGACCTCAACGCCCCCGCCCCGGTGCCGATCCTGATGGTCGGCCTCCAGGGCTCGGGCAAGACCACCACCACCGCCAAGATCGCCCGGCGCCTGTCGGAGCGCGAGAAGCGGCGCGTCCTGCTCGCCTCCCTCGATACCCGGCGCCCGGCCGCCATGGAGCAGCTCGCGGTCCTCGCGAAGCAGGTCGGCGTCGAGAGCTTGCCGATCGTGGCCGGCCAGTCGGCGGTGCAGATCGCCAAGCGCGCCATGGAAGCCGCTCGGCTCGGCGGCTTCGACGTGGTGATGCTCGACACCGCCGGCCGCACCACGGTCGACGAGGCCCTGATGGTCGAGGCGGCCGAGGTGAAGGCCGCGACCCGGCCCCACGAGGTGCTGCTGGTCGCCGACGCGCTGACCGGCCAGGACGCGGTCAACACCGCCCGCGCCTTCGACGAGCGGCTCGGCGTCACGGGCATCGTGCTCACCCGCATGGACGGCGATTCCCGCGGCGGCGCGGCGTTGTCGATGCGCGCCGTCACCGGCAAGCCGATCAAGCTCGTCGGCACCGGCGAGAAGGTCGACGCGCTGGAGGAGTTCCATCCCTCCCGCGTCGCCAACCGCATCCTCGGCATGGGCGACATCGTCTCCCTGGTCGAGAAGGCCGCCGAGACCATCGACCACGAGCAGGCGCTCCGCACCGCGGAGAAGATGCGCAAGGGCAAGTTCGACCTGGAGGACCTCTCCATGCAGCTCGCCCAGATGGAGAAGATGGGCGGCATCGGCGGCTTGATGGGCATGCTGCCCGGCATGGGCGCGATCAAGAAGCAGGTCGAAGGCGCCAACCTCGACGAGAAGATGTTCAAGCGCCAGCGCGCGATCATCTCGTCGATGACCGCGCAGGAGCGCAAGAACCCGGACCTGCTGAAGAACTCCCGAAAGAAGCGCATCGCGGCGGGCTCGGGCGTCGACGTCTCGGAGATCAACAAGCTCCTGAAGATGCACCGGACCATGGCCGACATGATGAAGGCGATGGGCTCGGGCAAGCGCGGCATCGGCCAGGCGCTCGGCTCGATGTTCGGGCTCGGTGGCGGCGGGATGGGCGGCGGCATGCCCGGCCTGCCCCCCGGCATGCCCGAGCCGACGCCCGAGCAGATCGCCGCGATGGAAAAACAGTTCGGCGGCAAGCTGCCGCCGATGCCGCCGGGCCTGGGCGGCGGCGGGATGCCCAAGATGCCGGGACTTCCCGGCCTCGGCGGTCCGAAGCTGCCCGGCCTCGGCGGCTTCATGCCGGGGAAGAAGAAATGAGCGTGCTGGCGGCCCAGGCGGTCGATCCCGAACTCGCGCGCCTGCGCGACAGCATCGACAATTTCGATGCGGCGCTGATCCATCTGCTCGCCGAACGCTTCCGCTGCACGCAGCGGGTCGGCGAGCTCAAGGCCCGAAAGGGGATCCCCCCTTCCGATCCGGACCGGGAGGCGCGTCAGGTCGCCCGGCTCCGCAAGCTCGCGGTCGAGGCCAAGCTCGACCCCGATTTCGCCGAGAAGTTTTTGGCCTTCGTGGTCAAGGAAGTCATCCGGCACCACCAGACGATCGCGGCGACGCACGAGTCGGCGATCGACACCGAGAGAAAGTCGTAAACCAATGGCCCTGAAGATCCGTCTCACCCGCGGTGGCGCCAAGAAGCGTCCGTACTACCGCATCGTCGTCGCCGACGCCCGCGCTCCCCGCGACGGCCGCTTCATCGACAAGGTCGGCGCCTACGACCCGATGAAGCCCAAGGACGATCCGGCCCGGATCCAGCTTGACGCCGAGAAGATCCAGGGCTGGCTCGCCAAGGGCGCGCAGCCGACCGACCGGGTCCTGCGCTTCCTCGACCAGGCCGGCCTCGCCAAGCGCCCGACCCGCAACAACCCGCAGAAGGCCGAGCCCGGCGAGAAGGCCAAGGAGCGCGCGACCAAGCGCGCCGAGAAGGCCGCCGCGCCCGCCGAGGACGCCGCCGCGTAAGGCGCCTGCGCCATGGCGCGCCGCCCCGCAGGTTCATTCTCCCGCGACGGCGGTCGCCGCGGCCGCGCCGGCACGGCGATCGGTGCCATCGCGCCCGAGGCCGCGACATCGCCCAAGGCGCCGGCCCCGAAGCCGGTGGCACCGCCCGTGGCGCCCGACCCGAACCTCGTCCTCCTGGGCGAGTTCGGGCGGGCACATGGGCTCAACGGCGAGATCCGGCTCAAATCCTACACCGGCGATCCCCTGGCGATCGCCGGCTACGGCCCGCTCCTGACTTCGGACGGGCGCACGCTGACCTTGTCCGGGGTGCGGACCGCCCCCGGCTCGTCCCCAGACATGCTGATCGCGCGGGTGAAGGATATCGGCGGCCGAAACGCCGCGGAGGCGCTCAACCGGGTCGCATTGTTCATCCCCCGCGACCGCCTGGCGGATCCCGAGGATGACGACGAGGTCTATGCCGCCGACCTGATCGGCACCACCGCGGTGGACGAGGCCGGCACCGTGATCGGCACGGTCGTCGCGGTGCCGAATTTCGGCGGCGGCGACCTCCTCGAACTCCGCCCCGCCGCGGGCGGCGCGACGGCGCTGCTCCCCTTCACCAAGGCGTTCGTGCCGGTCCTGGATCTCCCGCAGCGGCGTGTGACCGTGGTGCTGCCGGAGGATTTCTTCGCGTCGGTGGGCGAGAAGCCCGCCGACGATCCGGGCTGAGGTTTTTCGGACATCACGGCCATGCGCCGGGAGCCTGAGCGCCCGCTCTGAACCGGTCAGCGCGGCGTCGCGGCATCCCGGCACGAGCGGATCGTCTCCGGGCGCGGTCGGTCCTCCGGCGCGGGCGCCGCGAACACCGCCAGATAGGCGCCGCCGCTCAAGGTTTGGAACCCGGTCTCACGGTAGCCGGCAGCGGCGAGTTCGCAGCGCAGCAGCGCCGGCGGGGTGCCGTGGCGCGAGGGGATGTCGTCGGCATCGACGATGCCGACCCGGCCGCCCGGGCGCATCGCCGGGGCGAGGTTGTGCAGCAGGCCGAAGGGCTGCGCGATCTCATGGTACATGTGCACCAGGATCGCGGCATCGACCGAGGCCGGGGCCAGACGCGGATCGTGGGCCTCGCCCCGCACCACGGTGACGTTGTCGACCCCCTTCACCCGCCGCTCCAGACTCGCCAGGTAGGCGGGCGTCACGTCCTCGGCCAGGACCTTGCCGCCCGGCCCGACCCGGGGACTGAGCCGCACCACGTAATAGCCGCTGCCGGCGCCGATATCGGCCACCGTCTCGCCGGGGGCGATGCCCATCCCGCGGGCGACCTGATCGAACTCGCCGGCTCTGTCGCGCTCGGCCTCCGAGGACCATTGCGGCGCCACGATCTCAGCCACCGGCCGGTCGGGCTTCGGGAACGCCCCCGCGGGGGCGCCGGGAGGCGCCAGCGGACCTGCCGCGAGGGCCGGTCCCGCCAGCGCGACGGAGAGGAGGAGCATGATCCGGATCATCGCCGACAACCCGCCGCGGGGGCGAACGGTGCCCGCCCCGTTGACCGTGCCGCACCCCGCGCGCGATCAAGCGCCATGACGCGCGCGGAAACGCCCTGGCGGGCCACGATCCTCACCCTCTACCCGGAGATGTTCCCGGGGCCTTTGGGCGTGTCGCTGTCCGGCGACGCGCTCGCCCGGGGCGACTGGAGCCTGGAGGCCCGCAACATCCGCGCGCACGGGCTCGGCCGCCACCGCGCGGTGGACGACACGCCGGCCGGCGGCGGCGCCGGGATGGTGCTGCGCTGCGACGTCCTCGCCGCCGCCATCGACGCCGCGACCCCGGATGACGACCCCCGCCCCCGGCTGCTGATGTCCCCCCGCGGCCAGCCCCTGAGCCAGGCCCGGGTGCGGGAGCTCGCCGCCGGCCCGGGGGCGCTGATCGTCTGCGGCCGGTTCGAGGGCGTCGACGAGCGGGTCATCGCCGGCCGCGGCCTGGAGGAGGTCTCGATCGGCGATTACGTGCTCTCGGGGGGCGAGATCGCCGCCCTGGTGGTGCTCGACGCCTGTGTGCGGCTCCTGCCCGGAGTGATGGGCAAGGCGGAATCGGGAATCGAGGAGAGTTTTGAGGGCGGGCTCCTCGAATATCCGCACTACACCAGGCCCCGGGACTGGGAGGGACGGTCGATCCCGGAGGTGCTGTCGGGCGGCAATCACGGGGCCATCGCCCGCTGGCGACGGGAACAGGCCGAGCGAATCACCGCCGAGCGGCGGCCGGACCTTCAGGCGGGTTCCAGGTCGATCACCGGTCCGTCGAGGTCGTAATCCAGCGGATCGAGCTGAAGCTGCTGCGCCGCCGGACGCCGAAGCCGGCCCGCCAGGGCCAGGCGGGTCGCTAATGCGCCGATAACCATAAGTAAAACTGACCAGACCGACACTATCGCAGCGCTGTGGAAAGACATCAGCGTACCTCGAACGCAACACGGCACGGCATTAAGGCTAACGCCCCAAGATTAATCGACGGTTCCCCGGCGTCGAACAGCCCGTCCCGGCCGGGGGCACGCGCCGAAGACTGCAACCCGGACAAGCGCTTGCCAGAGGCCTGGATTGGGCGCATCCCCGGGCCGGGACACTCCTCCCCGCCGAGGAGCGCCCATCTGCAAGGATGGATCCGACGATGAGCCGACCCGACAGGCGCCCGCGCGTTCCCCATTTCTCGTCCGGCCCCTGTGCCAAGCGTCCGGGTTGGACGCCCTCCGCCCTGGCCGACGCCGCGCTCGGCCGGTCGCACCGCTCTCCGCTCGGCAAGGCCAAGCTCGGCCGGGCCATCGACCTGACCCGCTCGATCCTGCAGGTGCCCGACGATTACCGGATCGGCATCGTGCCGGCCTCCGACACCGGCGCCGTCGAGATGGCGATGTGGACCCTGCTGGGGCCGAAGCCCGTGGAGATCGCCGCCTGGGAGGCGTTCGGCAAGGAGTGGGTCACCGACGCGCTCAAGCAGCTCAAGATCGCGCCCAAGATCCATCAGACGCCCTACGGCGTGCTGCCGGACCTGTCGGCGATCGACACCAAGCACAGCGACGTGGTCTTCACCTGGAACGGCACCGCGGCCGGCGTGAAGGTGCCCGACGGCGACTGGATCGCCGCCGACCGCGAGGGCCTGACGATCTGCGACGCCACCTCGGCGGCCTTCGCGCAGCCGCTCGCCTGGGACAAGCTCGATGTCGTCACCTTCTCCTGGCAGAAGGTGATGGGCGGCGAGGCCGCGCACGGCATGCTGATCCTCTCGCCCCGGGCGGTGGCGCGGCTAGAGAGTTATGTCCCGGCCTGGCCGCTGCCGAAGGTGTTCCGGCTCGTCAAGGACGGCAAGCTGATCGAGGGCATCTTCAAGGGCGACACGATCAACACCCCCTCGATGCTGGCGGTGGAGGATTACCTCGACACCCTGGACTGGGCGGTGCGGATCGGCGGCCTGCCGGCGCTCCACGCCCGGGCCGACGCCAACGCCAAGGCGATCTACGACTGGGTCGCCCGGACGCCGTGGATCGCGCCGCTGGCGGTCAATCCCGCGACCTACTCGAACACCGGCGTCTGCCTGGTGATCGCCGACCCGGACGTGCTGGCCCGCGGCGACGCGGCGGTGGCGGCCCTGGCCTCGGGCATCGTCGAGCGCCTCGACCGCGAGGGCGTCGCCCTCGACATCGGCGCCTACCGCGACGCCCCGGCGGGCCTGCGGATCTGGTGCGGCGCCACCGTCGAGACGGCGGATCTCGAGGCGCTGACGTCGTGGCTGGACTGGGCGTTCGCCGAGGAGAAGGCGGCGCTGAGCCGAGCTGCGTAGCGGGATTGACGCGGTCTGCTCCGCCCTCTCCCGCATCCTGGGGTTTCCGCTGCGCTGCGGCCCACCAGGACGCGGGCGTGGATCGGAGGGAAGCGGTGTCCTCCTCTGCGAAGGCCTTGTCGCGCCGGCCGGTTCGCGCGATGCCTATCGTTGTGTCAGGAGACTCGCCGTGACCCACCACGCCGTCGTTCGTTGCGCATGGGATGAAGAAGCGGCCGTCTGGTATGTGTCGGAGAGCGATGTTCCGGGCCTCGCTACGGAAGCCGAATCGCTCGATGCCCTGCGGCGCAAGCTCCCCGGCATGATCCAGGATCTTCTGGAGGACGGACAGGGCGGCGATGTCGAGGTCGACCTGATTGCCTACGCGCATGATCGGGTGCGCGTCGGCGCGACGTGACCGACTTTACGCCGCCCCTCAAGAAGCTTCTGCATGACAACGGCTACCGCTTCTTTCGAAGCGGACGCGGCGATCATGAAATCTGGCGGCATGCGGAGACCGGCCGGAAGGTCGTCGTCGATGCCAGCATCAAATCCCGTCATACGGCCAACGGGGTCCTTAAACAGGCTGGGATTCCGAAGGCATTCTGAGGGGCTGTTCGACCGGTCCGGCCCGCACCGCCCTTCCCCCGCATCCTGAACCGCCCGCGTTAGCGAGCCTGCAAGAGCGCTTTAGAGGCCCCTGGGATCTCGGGAGACCTCCTTTGCGAGACCTCCACCGCGCTGCGGTGCCTTTGGCTGAGGTAAGGGATTGGGATCCGCGCCAAGGCGTTCCCGCAGTTTTCCCGTCTTTGCGAACGCAGCGAAGCAACCTAGGGAAACGCCACATCCGGAGACCGCGCGCTGCCCTGGGTTGCTTCGCTGCGCTCGCAATGACGGCGTGCGACGAACAACAAAAAACCCCGGCCCATACGGAGCCGGGGTTTCTCATGTCTGCGGCGCGGCCCCGGAAGGCCGCGCTGTTCGTCCTTAGTAGTTGTAGGCGCGCTCGCCGTGATCGGCGATGTCGAGGCCCTCGCGCTCCTCTTCCTGGGTCACCCGCAGGCCGATCGTCAGGTCGACGAGCTTGTAGAGGATCGCCGAGCCGATGCCCGACCACAGCAGGGTCAGGCCGACCGCCTCCGCCTGAATGATGAGCTGGCTCACCATGTCGTAGGCGCCCACCGCCAGTTCGCCCGGCTTCGAGGTGTAGTCGGGGATGCCGACGCCACCGAGGTTGGGATCGACCAGGATGCCGGTCGCCAGGGCGCCCAGAATGCCGCCGATGCAGTGCACGCCGAACACGTCGAGCGAGTCGTCGTAGCCGAGCGCGTTCTTCACGGTGGAGCACATCACGAAGCAGACCACGCCGGCCACGAGGCCGAGCACGATCGAGCCCATCGGGCCGGCGAAGCCCGAGGCCGGGGTGACGGCCACGAGGCCGGCCACCGCGCCCGAGAGCATGCCGAGCAGCGACGGCTTGCCCTTGAGCGCCCACTCGGCGAACAGCCACGCCACCGCGGCGCCGCAGGTCGCCACGAAGGTGTTGAGCATCGCCAGCGCGGCGGTGCCGTTGGACTCGAGGTTCGAGCCGGCGTTGAAGCCGAACCAGCCGACCCACAGCAGCGAGGCGCCGATCATGGTCATGGTCAGCGAGTGCGGGGCGAGCAGGTCGCGGCCGTAGCCGATGCGCTTGCCCATGATCAGGCAGCCGACGAAGCCGGCGATGCCCGCGTTGATGTGCACCACGGTGCCACCGGCGAAGTCGAGGGCGCCCTTCTGGAAGAGGAAGCCCGCATCCTTGTTGACCGCGTCGAGCGCCGCCTGGGCGGTGGCCTTCGAGGCGTCGTCGGTGGCGGCAGCCAGCGCCTTGGCGGCGTTGCCGACCGCGTCCGGGCCGGCCCAGTACCAGACCATGTGGGCCATCGGGAAGTAGATGACCGTGACCCAGAGGATCGTGAACACCACCAGCGCCGAGAACTTCATCCGCTCGGCGAAGGCGCCGACGATCAGCGCCGGGGTGATCATGGCGAACGTCATCTGGAAGCAGAGATAGACGTATTCCGGGATCACGACGCCGTTGGAGAAGGTCGCCACCGTCGAGTTGGCGTCGATGCCCTTCAGGAACGCCTTGGACAGGCCGCCGACGAAGTCGTTGATGCCGCCGCCGTTGGTGAAGGCGAGGCTGTAGCCGTAGAACACCCACAGCAGGCCGACGATCGACACGATCGCGAACACCTGGGTCAGCACCGAGAGCATGTTCTTGGTGCGCACCAGGCCACCGTAGAACAGGGCTAGGCCCGGCACGCTCATCATGAGCACGAGGGCCGAGGAGATCAGCATCCAGGCGGTGTCGCCCTTGTTGGGCAGCGGCGCGGCCGCGGCGGCAGCCGGCGCCGCGGAGGCGGCTTCCGGCACCGGGGTCTGCGCGAGGGACGGCTCGATCAGGAGGGCGGCAAGCGCCGCGCCTCCCAAACCGAGCATGAGGGCATTACGAACTTTCATGGACAGGTGGCTCCCGGTCGCGATTCGTTGAGCGTTGGGTAAAGGTCGAGGCTGTCGGCGGGCCGGCTCACAGAGCGTCGGCGTCGGTCTCGCCGGTCCGGATGCGCACCGCCTTCTCGAGGGGCAGCACGAAGATCTTGCCGTCGCCGATCTGGCCGGTACGCGCCGCACCCGCGATGGCGTCGATGACGCTGGAGGTCAGGTCGGAGGCGACCGCGACCTCGATCTTGAGCTTGGGCAGGAAGCTCACCGCGTATTCCGCGCCGCGGTAGATCTCGGTGTGGCCCTTCTGACGGCCGTAACCCTTCACTTCCGTCACCGTCAGTCCGTGGACGCCGATTCCGGTGAGCGCGTCGCGCACCTCCTCCAGCTTGAACGGCTTGATGATGGCCATCACGATCTTCATGGGCGGCGCCCCCTTACAGAGTCCTTGGAAACCGATGCCGTCGCACGAGTTGCGCGGCGACCCGGCCCGGGTCGCCCGCTGAGCCGGGCTGGCCCGCGGTTGAGCGGGACTATTCAAGGACTATGCCACTCAAGCTGGGCGGGGAACTTTTCGACGAGAGGCCGTTATGCCCAGCAAATAGACGGATCAGGCGAAGCCCGAGGCAGACACGTCGACTGACATGCCTGCAACGTGATCAAATGATGAGAAAATATGCATTTTTAGCAGGTGCATTTCTGCAACGTACGTTGGCGAAAGACTTTTAATCCCCGTGCGGCCGAATCAAGCCCTCCTGCGCCACCGAGGCGACGAGGTTGCCGGCGCGATCGAAGATCTGGCCGCGGGCGAAGCCGCGGGCGCCGCCGGCCGCCGGGCTGTCCTGCGCGTAGAGCAGCCAGTCGTCGATTCGGACCGGGCGGTGAAACCACAGGGCATGATCGAGGCTCGCCGCCTGGATGTTCGGATCGAACACCGAGCTGGCATGCGGGATCAGCGACACGTCGAGGAGGGTCATGTCGGAGGCGTAGGCCAGCACCGCCCGGTGCAGGGCCGGATCGTCCGGCAGCGCCGAGGCCGCCCGCAGCCAGACATTGAACACAGGCTCAGGCGGCGCGCCGCCCTTGCGGTGGGCGGTATAGCGGTCGAGATCGACCGGCCGCAGCTCGATCGGGCGCTCCCGGCCGAAATAGGCGGCGACCGCCTCGGGCATGCCGGTGGCGCCGGAGGCCGCCAGCGCTTTGCCGTCGAGGAGGCCGTCCGGCCCCGCGACATCGGGCATTGCCGGCTGATGCTCGAACCCGCCCTCGGACACCTGATAGGAGATCGTGGTGGCGAAGATCGCCCGCCCGTGCTGGATCGCCTTGACCCGCCGGGTGGTGAAGCTGCGCCCGTCGCGGATGCGCTCGACTTCGTAGACGATCGGCGCGCGGGGATCGCCCGGGAGCATGAAATAGGCGTGGAGCGAATGGGCCGGCCGGTCGTCCGGCACCGTGCGGGTGGCGGCCACCAGGGCCTGCGCCACCACTTGGCCGCCGAAAACGCGGCGCCAGCCGGTCTTGGGGTTCTGGCCGCGGAACAGGTCGACCTCGAGGCGCTCCAGGTCGAGGATGGCGATGAGCTCGGCGACCGCGTCGGTCATCGCGTCGGTGGTGGCGTCGGTCATGAGTCGCGGGGTTTCCGTTCGTCGTCCAAACGCGACATAGGCCTTTCGGGCGGAGCGATCCACGCGCTCGGCCCCCAGATCGGAGATCCGTGACGATGACGGCCCAGACGCCCCGCCCCGGCAGCCGCAGCCTCCTGATCGCCGGCGGCGGCCTCGCCAGCCTCGCCTTGGCGCTCGCGCTCAAGCAGGCCCATGGCCCGGCGCTCGCCGTGACCGTGATCGACCCCCACGGCGCCGATCCCGCCCGACATCGCGGCCGCGCCTACGCGCTGGCGGCGGGCGGGCGGCGGATGCTGACGCAGCTCGGGCTGTGGGACGCAATTTCGGCCGCGGCCGAGCCGATCGCCGAGATGGTGATCAGCGACAGCCGAATCGCCGACCCAGTGCGGCCGGTCTTCCTGACCTTCGGGCGGGAGGAGGAGGACCAGCCCGACCGGGCGGTGGGCGAGCCTTTCGCCCACATGGTCGAGGCCGAGCCCCTCGCCGAGGCGCTGGCCGAAGCCTGCCGGGCGACGGGCGTCGCCATCGTCAGCGGGGGCGTCGTGCGGGCGGTGCCGGAGGGCGCTGCGATCCGGGCGGAGCTGACCACGGGTGTGCCCCTCAAGGCCGACCTGCTGGTGGCCGCCGATGGGGCGCGCTCACGCCTGCGCGAGGCGGCGCGGATCGGCTGGGTCGGCTGGTCCTATCCGCAGGTCGGGATCGTCGCCACGATCGGGCATGCCCGACCCCATAACGGGCGCGCCTTCGAGCACTTCTTGCCCGCCGGCCCCTTCGCGATCCTTCCCCTGCGGGACGGCGGATCGCTCGGCCACCGTTCCTCGATCGTCTGGACCGAGCGGGCCGATGAGGCCGACGCGCTGCTCTCGGGCGAGCCCGACGAGGTGCTGGCCGAGATCGAGCGGCGGTTCACGTTGGATTTGGGCAAGCTGGCCCTGGAGCACGGCCCGAGCCGGCATCCCCTGGCCTTCGGCATCGCCCGGGCGTTCCGGGCGGAGCGGCTGGCCCTGCTGGGGGATTCCGCCCACGTCATCCACCCGATCGCCGGCCAGGGTCTCAATCTCGGGCTGGCGGATGCCGCGGCGCTGGCGGAAGCGGTGACCGGGGCGCTCCGCCTCGGCCTCGATCCCGGCAGCCCGGACGTGCTGCGGGCCTACGAGCGCGCCCGCCGGTTCGACAGCTTCGCCATGGCGGCGGCCACCGACGGGCTGAACCGGCTGTTCTCCAACGACGCCCTGCCGCTGCGGCTCGCCCGCGACCTCGGCCTCGGGATCGTCGACCGCCTGCCCGGCCTCAAGCGGTTCTTCATCGGCGAGGCCGCGGCCTCGCGCGGGTCGCGGCCCCGGCTGATGCGGGGGGAGGCGCTGTAAAGTCAGGCGGACCGGCGCTCGCTCACCCACCGCGCCGCGTCGGCCCGGGGGGCGACCACGTCGGTGTCGGTGCGCAGCTGCGGGCTGTAGGCGGGGTCGTCGGTCAGCACGTCGTGCCAGCGCCGCAGGAAGCGCGAGATCTGCGAGCCCGGGGCGAAGCTGGTCTGCCGGGAGGCGCTCTCGTGGTGCGCCATCTCGGCGAACGGCGTGTAGACGATGCGGTAGCCGAGCATCCGCAGCTTGAAGCACAGGTCGACGTCGTTGAAGTCGAGGGCAAAACGCTCGTCGAAGCCGTTCACCGCCTCCAGCACCGCCTTGCGGGTGGCGAACAGGGCGCCCGTGACCGACGAACAGTCCCGCTGCGCCAGCGCCCAGTCGCCGTAGGTCGGCTCGGACGCGTCCCGGTTGTACCAGGGATGGGCGCAGACATCGAAGATGCCGCCGAACATGCCGGCATGCTGGATCTTGCCGTTCGGGAACAGCAGCCGCCCGCCGACGCCGCCGACGCCGCGGTCCAGCGCGAAGGTCAGGAGCGCCTCGATCCAGCCGGGGCGGCGCACCACCAAGTCGTCGTTCATAAGGATGACGAGGTCGGTCTCGGCGGCGCGCCAGAGGGTGTTCATCTTGGCCGCGTAGTTGAACGGCGCGCCCTCGGGCCGCGTGGTGAGCAGGCGGGTCACTGCGAACCGGTCCGAGCGGCCTCGGTAGATCGCGTCGTCGGTCTTGTCGTCGCCGATCAGCACCCGGATCCGGTCGGCCGGGTAGCTGCTGCGGGCGAGGCTGTCGAGGAAGTTGATCACGTGAGGCTTGGCGCCCTCGATCGGGCGGCCCTCTTCGTCCCGGGGCCGGCTCTGCGCAGTCGGGACCACCAGAGTCACGGGCGGCCGCGTATCGAGGCTGCGGCGGATCTCCAGCGTGTCCGGGGTCAGGCCCGGTGCGGTGCGCAGGGGGGAACCCGAGCCCTGGAACCAGCGGTCGAGCACGTCGGCCCGGGCGGCACGCTTGGCCTTCGGGCGCGCCAGCGGCGAGGCGATCAGCGTCTGCGGGATGCGGTCGATGCCGATGCCCGCCGAGATCGCGTCGAGCAGAAGCCGGAACCAGGCGGCGTTGCCGGTGCGCCGGCCGAAATCCGGGGTGAGGCTCGCCAGGGCCGAGACGCGGATCACCAGCGGGAAACCGATATAGTCATCGGCCATGAGCAGCGCCGGGTTGAAGGCCGGCTTGCAATGGACGCTGCGGACTTGGCCCGCGCCGTCCACCACGGCGTCGTCGCCGTAGAAGATGCCGATATCCGGCCGCTCGGCCATCGCGGCGAGGATCGGCGCGAACAGGTCCGGGTGCAGCTCGGAGGCGGCCGGGGCCACGAACACGGCCCGGCAGGCTGGAAGCTGGCCGGCGGCGATCTGGCCGAGCTTGCGTTCGTCGACCGGGTGGAACCGCTCGTCGAGGGGCAGCGGCAGGATCGCGTCCGGCCAGGCGCGCGCGCTCCAGGAGGCCGACGGGGCCGGGACCGGTTTTTTGTTCAACACGGATCGCGTCTCCCGGACCTCAAATACGTTCGGCTGCGAGGAGGCGGCTGACGCTCGCCTCCATGGCGGCGGCCACCGCGCCGATCGACAGGCGCTCGCGGATCCGGGCGCGGGCGGCGGCGCCGATCCGCGCCGCGTCGCCGCTGGTCACCGCCCGGGCGGCGTCGGTGAGCGCGCGGGCGAGGTCGTCCTCGTCCACCTGCCCCCATTCGGCGCCGCGCAGATACGGCCCGTAGGTCTGGTCCAGGGCGGCGATCTCGGCTTTCACCGGGAAGCCGCAGGTGGCGTCGAGGAAGTCGCGGCTGCCGCCGTAATCGGTGGCGACCACGACCTTGCCCATCTCCATCGCCTCGGCGATCGTCAGCCCAAAACCTTCGGAGGAATGCGACGAGGCATAGACCGCGCAGAGCTCGAACAGGGCGCCGAGCTCGTTCTGGGAGAGCGGCTGGTCGATCACCACCACGTCGCCGGTCTTGCCGACGAGGTCGAGCAGCTTCTTGCCCTCGTCGGGCAGGTCGAACACGTGCTTGGTCTTGAGCACGAGCTGCCAGCCGGCTTGCGCCAGCCCCGCGGCCCGGAACGCCCGGATCAGCGCGTGCGGGTTCTTGCGGGCGAGGTAGCTCGACCCGTCGAAGGCGTAGAGGATCACCTTCCTGGCGGGGTCGATGGAAAACGCCTTGCGCAGGTTGGCCTTGGCGGCGGCACTCGCCGGCTCGCCGGGCTCGTTCTCGACCACGTAGGGCACGACATCGACCGGGATGTCGGTGATCTGGCGGAAGATCGCGGCGCAGAACTCGGTGGGCGCCCAGATCGCGTCGAGGCCGTCCACGGTGGGCAGCCAGCCGCCGGGCACGTGCGAGGTCTCCCAGACGAACAGCCCGATCTTGAGCCGGGCGCTCGCGGCGATGTCGAGCTGCCGCGCGCTCATCAGGGAGTGCCAGCTGTCGCCGTTGAAATGCACCAGGGCGACGTCCGGCGCCCCCGAGAAGGTCCGGGCCTGCCAGCCCGGCCCGACCCGGGCATGGACGTGGAACGAGCGCTCCATCGGATGGACGTTAAGGGCGAACGGCGCCCGGTGCAGCGCCCGCACGTAGCTACGCGCCGCGACGCCGAGCCCGTTGGCGTAGTTCATCGGCGAGACATACGAGACCCGCAGGGGCCGCTCCGGCGCCTGAGGCTTGCGCAGGTCGGCCCAGATCCTGGGGCCGGGATACGTGAAGGTCTGGTCGAGCCGGTCGAGGTCGAAGCCGCGCTCCTCGATCGCCGCGCGCACCGCAGCGCCGCCGATCGCGGCGTGCTCGCCCAAGAGCGAGCGCTTCACGAACGGGAAGCCCTGGCCGAGCATGTTCTCCCAGTCGAACAGGGTGCGGTTGTTGCGCGGGTCGTTGACCAGCGTCATGTGCTTGTTCTGGGCCGAGAACAGGCTGCGCATCCCGAGCCCCGCGGCCCGCATCCGCCCGGAGAAGGTCAGCTCGTACTCGGTGATGACAATGTTCTTGTCCGGCCAGTTCGCCACCGACTGGATGAAGTGGTTGAACGCGTAGGAGGATAGGCAGCGCTTCTTCAGGGCCAGGAAGAAGCTCTGGAGGTGGTGACTGTAATAGAAATTGTCGGCAAGCCCGATCACCGCCTCCGGATAGGCATCGATCTTCGCCAGCAGCCCGGCGAAGTCGCCGCTGTCGAGGGGCCCGACCAGGCTGTCGTTCGCGAGGTACAGGGTCTCGGAATCGAGCAGGTCGTCGTCCTCCAGGAGGACATGCGCCCAGGCGGCGAAATCGAAGCCGGTATTCTCGCGCAGGTAGGCCGAGGCGCACAGCGTCAGGATCGCCTCCGGCACCGCGGTCTTGTGCTGGTCGGCCGCGATGATCAGCACGATGTCGATGCCGTTCTCGGCAAAGGCCCGCAGGTAGGGCTCGACATGGCCGCGGATGCGCCCCTCCGGCGCATGGGTGATGAACAGGGCCGTGCGGCCGTGCCGGCGCGGCTCCCGCTTCAGGCAGGACAGGCGGGCATCGGCGGCCTCGGGCACCGCGGCACCGGCGACCCGGCGGGTCAGGCGCCCCGCCTCCAGCCCGGTGGTGACGTAGTCGACGAGCGGATTGAGCCCGAGCGCCGCGACCCTGGGGTAGCGGGCGAGGTACCAGGGCGCGTCGAAGCGCGGGGACGGGCTCGTACGCCAGCCGTTATCGGCCAGGAAATGCGCGAGCGGGTTCGCGTCCGTTTCGTCGTCGGCGAGGTAGGTCTTCGTGTACCAGCGAGTGTCGAACCAGGGGCCGGGATCGAGCCCCTCCCGGGCGCCGTGCTCCAGGAAATGCACCAGCGGGTTGAGGCTGTCGGCGCGCACCGCCGCCGATTGCGCGGCGTACCAGTCCGGATCGAACAGGGGATGCGGGGCGTAGCGCCGGTAGCCGCCGGCCATCACGTAATGTTCAAGAGGTTCGAGCCCGCTGGTCTCGGCCTCGGGGCAGCGCCCGCGGTAGAATTCGGCGTCGAAGATCCCGGACCGGCGGATCAGATCGACATGCCGCGACAGCCCGGCGAATTCATCCGGATTGCGCAGGTAGCCCTGCTTCCGGCCGGTCTCGTAGTAATGCGCCAGCGCGATGCCGCCCGCTTCCCGGGCGTCCGGGTAGCGCGACCGGTACCAGGCGGACTCGAACAGCGGCGACGGGTCGGTGTCGGGGCTCTTCACGAAGTGGAAGAACGCCCGGGCGCGGGCGTCGGCGCCGCCGAGATAGCGCGCGGCGTACCAGTCCGGATCGAACAGCGGGTTGGGGGCGATGCCGGCATCGGCGCCGCGCTCGACATAGTGGATCAGGGGGTTCACGCCCTCGGCCCGCAG
The DNA here is from genome assembly GCF_022829425.1 of Methylobacterium sp. J-072. Classification (NCBI taxonomy): domain Bacteria; kingdom Pseudomonadati; phylum Pseudomonadota; class Alphaproteobacteria; order Hyphomicrobiales; family Methylobacteriaceae; genus Methylobacterium; species Methylobacterium sp. J-072. The sequence goes on from NZ_JAKSYK010000177.1 coordinate 43,121, forward strand.
GCCCGGGACGGCGTCGAGATAGCGGTCGCCGTGGAACAGGGGCGACGGCCAGCGGCCCTCGCGCCCGCCATGGACTGCGTAGTGCACGGCCGGGTCGATCCCCTCGCCGACCACGTCGGGATAGCGCCGCGCATACCAGGCCGGATCGAACAGGCCCGAGGCCTTCACGGCCGCCACGAGATCCGCCTGCCGGGGCTCGTTCGTCCGCCGCCGCTTCAGGCGCCGGGCCAGCGGGCGCGTGAGGGACCGCGCGGGACCGGCGACGAACACATCTCGAAGGCGCATGGTGAGTACCGGATACGCGGGAGGCCCGCTTTGCTGCCCACGCCGCAATCCGCGAGAGACATCAGGAGGTTCAGCCGGCCGCCCCGGCTCGCGCGCCTTCCTAATGGTCCGGCCGGCCCGCGCCAAGGGCCGTGCCGCGCAGCGGCGCAGAACCCTCGGATAATCCCGCCCAATCCGCGTGCGGCGATCCCGACCTTGCCAGCCCGGTGCGAACGGCCCCACATTGACCGGATGACCGGCGGGGTTCCCCGGGGCCCCGGACAGGAGACGGACAACCGCATGACGCAGGCGATCAGCCCGGCCACCAGCCTCGACGACGGCATCGTGGCGACCGCGGAGAGCTGCCTCGCCGCCGTGGGTCAGGCGCGCGACGCGATCCACGGGGTGATCTTCGGCCAGGAGAAGGTCGTCGATCTCGCCCTGGTGACGATCCTGGCGGGCGGCCACGGCCTGCTCGTCGGCTTGCCGGGGCTCGCCAAGACCAAGCTCGTGGAGACGCTGGGCACGGTGCTCGGCCTCGACGCGCGGCGCGTGCAGTTCACCCCGGACCTGATGCCGTCCGACATCCTCGGCACCGAGATCTTGGAGGAGGATGCCGAGCGCCGCCGGGCGTTCCGGTTCGTGCAGGGGCCGGTCTTCACACAGCTGCTGATGGCCGACGAGATCAACCGGGCGAGCCCGCGCACGCAGTCGGCCCTGCTCCAGGCGATGCAGGAGGGCCACGTCTCGGTGGCCGGCGCCCGCCATGACCTGCCGCGGCCGTTCCACGTGCTCGCCACCCAGAACCCGATCGAGCAGGAGGGCACCTACCCGCTGCCCGAGGCCCAGCTCGACCGCTTCCTGCTGGAGATCGACGTCGGCTATCCCGACCGCGCCGCCGAGCGCCGGATCCTGATCGAGACCACCGGCATCGACGAGGTGCGGCCGCACGCGGTGATGTCCACCGAGCAGTTGCTCACCGCCCAGCGCCTCGTGCGCCGGCTGCCCGTGGGCGAGGCCGTGGTCGAGGCGATCCTCGACCTTGTGCGCGCCGCCCGCCCCGATGGCGGCGACGCGCTGGTCAAGGACAAGCTGCTCTGGGGCCCCGGCCCCCGCGCCAGCCAGGCGCTGACGCTCGCCGCCCGCGCACGGGCGTTGATCGAGGGCCGGGTCGCGCCCTCCTTGGCCGATGTGAAGGCCCTGGCCGAGCCGGTGCTCAAGCACCGGATGGCGCTCAGCTACACCGCCCGCGCCGACGGCGAGACCATCGAGGGCCTGATCGGCAAGCTCGCCGAGAAGCTTTAGCCTTGGTCGGGACACACGCCCTCGACTCCGAACGGCGCACCCCCGGCAGGCGCGAGAGCGAGGGTGCGACCGCCCTCTCCGAAAAGATGCCCCGCCTCGTGCTGGAGGCGCGGCGGGTCTCGAGCCTGCTGGCCCACGGCCTGCACGGTCGTCGCCGGGCGGGGCCGGGCGAGAGTTTCTGGCAGTTCCGCCCCTTCGTCACCGGCGAAGCCGCCGCGCGGGTCGATTGGCGCCGCTCGGCCCGGGACGACAGGCTCTACGTGCGCGAGCGCGAATGGGAGGCGGCCCACAACATCTGGCTGTGGATCGACCGCTCCGCCTCCATGGGCTTTTCTTCGGACTTGGCGTCGGCGTCCAAAGTCGAACGGGCTCTGGTCCTGGGGTTAGCCCTAGCCGACGCCTTCGTGGAGGGCGGCGAGCGGGTCGGGCTGCTGGGTCTGACCCGGGCCACCGCCTCGCGGGGGATCGTCGAGCGGATGATCCAGGCGCTCGTCGCCGACAAGTCCGGCCTGGAGCAGGACCTGCCGCCGCGGGCGAGCCCGGCCCGGTTCGACGAGGTGGTGCTGATCGGCGACTTCCTCACCGATCCCGGCCGGATCGCGACCGCCGTGCAAAGCCTCGCCGGGCGGGGCAGCCGCGGCCATCTGCTGATGGTGGTGGATCCGATCGAGGAGACCTTTCCATTCACCGGCCAGGCAGTGCTGCACGATCTCGAAGGCGGGCTCAGCCTCGATATCGGCGACGCCGATGCCTGGGGCGCCCGCTACCGTGCCCGCATCGCCGAGCACCGCGCCGCCCTCCAGGCGATCGCCCGCCAGCAGGGCTGGACGCTCACCATTCACCGCACCGACCGCCCGGCGAGCGAGGCGGCCCTGCGGCTCGCCACGCTGATCGCCGCGCGCGGCCCGGAGTGAGGCCGCCATGCTGGGTCTGACCTTCGCGGCGCCCCTGGCGCTCGCCGCCCTGATCGGTCTGCCGGCCCTGTGGTTCCTGCTGCGGGTGACGCCGCCGCGCCCGCGCCGGATCGAGTTCCCGCCGCTCAAGCTCGTCGCCGACCTGATCCCGCAGCGGCAGACGCCGGCGCGCACCCCACCCTGGCTTTTGCTCCTGCGCCTGCTGATCGCCGCCGCGCTGATCCTGGCGGTGGCCGGCCCGGTCTGGAATCCCGGCGGTGTCGGGGCGGGCGGCGGCCGCAGCGCGCTCCTCGTGCTCCTCGACAACGGCTTCGCCGCCGCCCACGACTGGCGCGACCGGCTGCGCGTCGCCACCGACGCGATCGAGGGCGCGGCCCGGGACGGACGGCCGGTGGCGGTGATCGGCCTGGCCGAGCCGCCCGCCGCCTTCGAGGCCAAGACCCCGGCCGCCGCCCTGGAGCGCCTGCGCGCCCTGGCACCCCGCCCGATCCTGCCAACCCGCGACGCGCATCTCGCCAGCATCGGGACGTTCCTGGAGAAGAACCGGGGCGCCGGCCTCGTCTGGATCAGCGACGGCGTCGCCGGGGCCAGCGACGAGCGCTTCGCCAAGGGCCTGGCCGACCTCGTCGGCGGCAGCGGCGCCGCCCTGACCGTGCTGCGAGCGGAAAAACCGCCGGCCCTGGCGCTCACCGCCTCCGAGACCGGCGGCACCCTCACGGCCCGGGCCCTGCGGGCGGCCCCGAACGGGCGCGACACCGGCGTGATCCGGGCGCTCGACCAGAAGGGCCTGCCGCTGGCCGAGCGCGACATCGCCTTCGCGGCCGACGCCACCGAGGCCACGGCGGCCTTCGAGATGCCCGTGGAGCTGCGCAACAGCATCAGCCGCCTGGAGATCGCCGGGGAGCGCTCGGCCGGGGCCGTCGTGCTTCAGGACGAACGCGGCAAGCGCCGCCGGGTCGGGCTCGTCTTCGGCGGCACCCTCGACCAGGCCCAGCCCCTGCTGGCGCCGACCTATTACCTCGCCCGAGCGCTCCAGCCCTTCGCGGACGTGCAGGAGGCGCGCGGCGCCAAGGGCACGGCGGACTCGATCAATCAGCTCCTCGACAACCAGGTCTCGGTGCTGGTACTCGCCGATGTCGGTGCGCTGGACGAGCGGACCACCGCCCGGGTCGAGAGCTTCGTGAAGGCCGGCGGCATGCTGCTGCGCTTCGCCGGCCCGCGCCTCGCCGCCGGCAACGACCCGCTGGTGCCGGTCCGCCTGCGCCGGGGCAACCGGACGCTGGGCGGCACGCTCTCATGGGACAGCCCCAAGACCTTGGCGCCGTTCCCGCCCGAGAGCCCCTTCGCCGGCCTGACCCCGCCGGCCGATATCGGCGTGCGCCGCCAGATCCTGGCCGAGCCGGACGGCGACTTGCCGAACCGGACCTGGGCCTCCCTGCAGGACGGAACGCCGATCGTCACCGCGCAGAAGCGCGGCCAGGGCACGCTGGTGCTGTTCCACGTCACCGCCGACACGACCTGGTCGAACCTGCCGCTGTCGGGGCTGTTCATCGACATGCTCCGGCGCGTGGTCGGCCTGGCCGGCACCTCGGCGCCCCCGGCGGGCGAGGCCAGTCGCGCATCCGCTGTGGTGCTCGCCCCCCGGGCGACGCTGGACGGGTTCGGAGCCCTCGGCTCGCCCCCCGCCTCGGCCACCGCGGTGGCGGCCGACTATGCCGACCGGGGGAACGCCGAGCACCCGCCTGGTTTCTACGGACCGGCCGATGGCGGTATCAGCGTCAACGCCCTCAAGCCCGACGACCGCCTGAGGCCCCTCGACACCGCGGGGTTAGACGGCGCCCGGATCGGAACCCTCGCCGGAGCTGAGACCCTGGATCTGCGTCCCACGTTGTTCACCCTGGCGCTGCTGCTGCTTGCCCTCGACACCTTGGCCGGCCTGTGGCTCGGCGGCTTCCTGCGCCGCTCCGCCTGGGCAAGCCGCCTGCGCGGACGTCCGGCGGTGCTGGCCTTCGCCGGTCTGTTGCTGTTCGCTACCCTGCCGGCGCAGCCGCTGCGCGCCGAGGAGCCCGCGGCCAACCGGCCGAACGGCATCGAATCGTCCCTGGTCACGCGGCTCGCCTACGTGATCACCGGCGACGCCGCTCTCGACGAGGCCAGCCGGACCGGTCTGACCGGTCTGACCCAGATGCTCGCCTCGCGCACCGCCCTCGAACCGGGCGAGCCCGCGGGCATCGACCCGGCCAAGGACGAGCTGGCCTTCTATCCCCTGATCTACTGGCCGATCGCACCGTCCCGGCCCCAGCCCTCCGAGGCGGCGATCCGCAAGATCGACGCGTTCATGCGCAACGGCGGCACGGTCCTGTTCGACACACGCGACGCGCTCACCGCCCGCCCGGGCGGCCCGCCCTCCCCGGAGGCGGCTTACCTGCGCAAGATGCTGGCGACCCTCGAAGTGCCGGAGCTGGAGCCGGTGCCCCTCGACCACGTCCTGACCAAGGCGTTCTATCTCGTCGACAGCTTCCCCGGCCGCTACGCCACCGGCCAGACCTGGGTGGAAGCCCTGCCCCCCGCCGCGGAGGGCGCCGAGCGCCGCCCGGCCCGGGCCGGCGACGGCGTCAGCCCGATCATCATCACCGGCAACGACCTCGCCGCCGCCTGGGCGGTGGGCCGCCGCGGCGAGCCGCTCTACCCGGTGGTCGGCGGCGACCAGCGCCAGCGCGAGATGGCCTTCCGCGGCGGCGTGAACATCGTGATCTACACGCTCACCGGAAACTACAAGGCGGACCAGGTCCACGTGCCCGCGCTGCTGGAGCGGCTGGGACAGTGACAGGCATCGACACGTTTCCCGGGCAGCGCCTGCTCCCACCAACCCTCTTCATCCTGAGGTGCAGCCGCGCAGCGGGCGCCTCGAAGGAGCCCTCCAGCGGTCTCGGCGATCCCTGGAGCCCTCCTTCGAGGCCGCTGACGCGGCACCTCAGGATGAGGGGGGTTGATGGGCCCGTCGCTACATCCCTCACACGCATCTCGGAGGCTTGCACGCCATGCTGAGCCTCAGCTTTACCCCCCTCCTCCCGTGGCCGGTCCTGGCCGCTCTCGGCCTGATCGTCGTCGTCCTGGCCGTGCTCGCCTTCGTGGCACGGGGCCGGACGGCGCTGCTGCGCGCCGTAGTGCTCGCCCTGGTGCTGGCGGCCCTCGCCAACCCCGCTCTGGTGCGGGAGGACCGCGAGCCGGTGAAGGATATCGCGGCGATCGTGGTCGACCGCTCCGGCTCGCAGGCGCTGGGCGACCGGCCGCAGATGACCGACGCGGTCCGGGCCGAGTTGCAGCGCCGCTTCGGCGCGCTCACCAACATCGAGCCGCGCTTCATCGACGTGCCCGACGCCAAGGACGGCGACGACGGTACCAAGCTGTTCACGGCGCTGGGCCAGGCGCTCGCCGACGTGCCGCCCGAGCGGCTCGCCGGGATCGTGATGCTCACCGACGGCGTGGTTCACGACATCCCGGCCGCGATGGCCCAGCTCGGCATCAAGGCGCCGCTCCACGTGCTGGTCACCGGCCATCCAGACGAGCGCGACCGGCAGATCAAGCTCCTGGAGGCGCCCCGCTTCGGCATCGTCGGCAAGGATCTGTCGATCCGCGCCGAGGTGATGGAACGCGGCGGCACCGGCCACGCGGTCGTCACGGTCCGCCGCGACGGCGAGGAGATCGACCGGCGGGATGTCGCCACCGACAAGCCGTTCGCGCTGACCACTCGGATCGAGCATGGCGGCCCGAACGTCGTCGAGATCGAGGTCGAGCCGCTGCCGGGGGAACTGACCACGGTCAACAACCGCGCGGTCCTGCCGATCGAGGGCATCCGCGAGAAGCTCCGGGTGCTCCTGGTCTCCGGCGAGCCGCATCAGGGCGAGCGGACTTGGCGCAACCTCTTGAAGTCCGACGCCAACGTCGACCTCGTGCACTTCACCATCCTGCGCCCGCCGGAGAAGCAGGACGGCACACCGATCTCCGAATTGTCGTTGATCGCGTTCCCGACCCGCGAGCTGTTCGTTCAGAAGATCAAGGATTTCGACCTGATCATCTTCGACCGCTACGCCAACCAGAGCGTGCTGCCGCAGGCTTATTTCGACAACATCGTCCGTTACGTCCGCGAGGGCGGCGCGCTGCTCGTCGCCGCCGGCCCCGAATATGCCGGTCCGGCGAGCCTCGCCCGCACGCGGCTCGCCGGCATCCTGCCGGGCGACCCGGACGGGCGGGTGGTCGAGCGCCCCTACAAGGCGACGCCGACCCAGATCGGCCAGCGCCACCCTGTGACCCGCGACCTGCCGGGCTCGGACGCCAACCCGCCCGCCTGGGGCGACTGGCTGCGCATCGTCCAGGCCCGCACCCGGCCCGGCATCCAGCCGATCCTGTCGGGGGCCGACGGGCTGCCGCTGCTCGCCCTGTCCCGGGAAGACAAGGGCCGGGTCGCGCTGCTCCTGTCCGACCATGCCTGGCTCTGGGCGCGGGGCTACCAGGAGGGCGGCCCCTATCTCGACCTGCTGCGCCGCCTCGCGCACTGGCTGATGAAGGAGCCGGCCCTCGAAGAGGAGGCCCTGCGGGCGCAGACCACGGGCCGCGGCCGCGAGGTGCGGGTCGAGCGCCAGACCATGGCCGAGCAGGTTGAGCCGGTCACCGTCACCGGCCCCACCGGCAAGATCACGACGCTCACCCTCAAGCCCGGCGAGCCCGGCCTGTTCACCGCCACCTTCGACGCCGAGACCCTGGGGTTACACACCCTGCGTTCGGGCAACCTCGTGGCCTTCGTCAGCGTCGGCCCGGCCAACCCGCGCGAGCTCGCCGACGTATTCAGCGACACCGAGCGCCTGAAGGCGGTGGCGGAGGGCTCCGGCGGCTCGATCCGCCGGGTCGCGGATGCCGGCGGCACCACCCAGGTGCCGCGGCTCGCCACCGTGCGCAGCGGCCGCCTGGCCGGCGGTGACTGGATCGGCTTCCGCCCGAGCGACAGCGCCAATATCCGCGGCGTCGAGGTCTACCCCCTGGCCCTCGGCCTCGCCGCCCTGGCCGCCCTGGCGGCGGCCGTGCTCGCCATGTGGCTGGTCGAGGGACGCCGCGGGCGTGCGGTTTGAGTTTTTGTGACTTGGAAGGTGACCTTGTTTCCCCAATCTGGGCGCTCTCCCTCCCCCCTTTGCGGGGGAGGG